>NZ_OZ060371.1:300000-550785 GCF_964056675.1 Buchnera aphidicola (Anoecia corni)
AACTATACCAGGAACCATTGATAATGATGTTGTAGGAACTGATTATGCAATTGGATATTTAACTGCATTAGAAACAGTGGTAGAAGCAATTGATAGGTTACGCGATACTTCTTCATCGCATCAGAGAATATCTATAGTAGAAGTAATGGGACGTAACTGCGGGGATTTAACTTTAGCTGCATCTATTGCGGGAGGTTGTGAGTTTATTGCATTACCAGAAATTAAATATGTTAAAGAAGATTTACTTAATTATATAAAAAATAGATTATCTAAAGGAAAAAAGCATGCAATTATAGCTATAACAGAACATATTTGTAATGTAGAAAATTTAGCTAGATATATAGAAAAAAATACTAAAAGAGAAACAAGAGCTACTATTTTAGGACATATTCAAAGAGGAGGTAAGCCTATAGCTTATGATAGAATTTTAGCATCTAGAATGGGTTCTTACGCTATAGATTTAATAATAAAAGGTAATGTTGGAAAATGTATTGGGATCAAAAATGGAAAAATGGTAAATAATGATATTAGTTACGCTTTAAAAAATATGAAACGGTCTTTTAAAAGTGATTGGTTTGATTTAGCTAAAAAATTGGTTTAGAAAACAGTTAATTATTTAAATAAGTTTTTTATAAAAAAACTATATAGTTTTTTTGAAAAGAAATTTGCATTCTCAAATAAGTAAATTTATTTATTGTTTTATTCTAATTTTAAAAATTTCATACTTTATTATATATTTAATTTTTAATTATTTAATTAATACGTTTTATAACGTATTAATCGTTTTTGTTTATAGTTAGATATATAGATTATTTCTATAACAATAGATATGTCTATTTTTATAAAAAATAGTAACTTTATATAAAAAGAAATTATAATTAATTGTTAGTTACAATAATTTTATATATAAGTAATTCATTTATAAAAAATTTATTTATTTATTTACTTAGATTTTACTAAAATTTTATTAAATGTAGTTTTATTTAAAGAAGCATTTCCAATTAAACAACCATCTATATTTTTTTTTTTTAAAAAATAACTTATATTTTCTTCGTTAACAGATCCTCCATAAATTGTAAAAAAATTATTTACATTAAAATCTTGAATTTTAATAACGTAGTTTTTTATAAAAGTATGTATTTTTTGAATTATGTCGGGATTAGCAGATTTTTTAGATCCAATTGACCAAATGGGTTCGTAAGCAATAATAGAATTATTGAATATAGTTTTGTTTTTTTTATCTATATTAGCAATAGCATTTAATTGATTTAATATTATTTCTTCTGTTTTTCCATAATCTTTTTCTAATTGATTTTCTCCAAGACATAAAATAGGAGTGATATTTTTTTGTTTGGATAAAATAAATTTTTTTGCAATAATATCATTGTTTTCTGAGTGATAGTGACGTCGTTCTGCATGTCCTAGTATAGTGTATTGTATATTAATGTCAGATAACATATTTACTGATGTTTCTCCAGTATACGCTCCATAGTTATGAATATCTATATTTTGCGCTGATATTTTACAGTTAATATTTAATTTTGACACTAGTTCTTGAGCATAATTTAAATAAATAGTTGGAAGAGCTAATATAGTTAAATTTTTTTTCATTTTTAATGATTTTTCTTTTATAAATTTAAAAAACGAATTTAACTTATTTTTTGTTCCATTTAATTTCCAGTTTCCTATAATTATAGGTAATGTGGGGTTTTTTTTCATTTTTTTGAAGGAATTTAGAAGTTGTGTATAGTTAGAAAAACTAAATTGCCATTTTAGCAAGTAGCAATTTAGTTGTATAGAAAAATGAAATATAAAATAAAATATTTCATTTTAAATAGCATTTAATACTATTAATCAAATAATTTAAGATTATGTAGTTTGATTCTAATAAATGTAACAATAGAATATTATAACCAATATTTAATTGTTTAAGTGCAATTTACTCATTATTTTTTGCAGCTTTAAACGCTTCCATCATAGCGTTTGAAAACTTTTCTTTTTTCGCTGCATTAGAGTGTATATCATCAGTGCTTTCTTTTTTCAATGTATTTTTATTTTGAACGATAGTTAAATAAACAGTTCTATGTTTTTTATCTACATTATTTATTTTTGTGGAAATAATGTCATTAATTTTGTATTGAATAATATTTATCTTATTATTTTTTTCAGGTAATTCAAATAATTTTACGATTCCAGTAATATTATGTTTCATTTTTGTAATAAATCGTGTTTCTTCTATTTTTTTTATTTCTGTTATAAAAGTACCATTTTTTTTCTTTAATTTTAAATAAAAATTTAGAGGATCTTCTTGCAATTGTTTTATTCCTAGAGATATTCTTTCTCTTTCAGGATCTACTTGAAGTACAATTGCTGTTATTTCTTCTCCTTTTTTATAGTTTTTAATGGTTTCTTCTCCAGAAGAATTCCAATCTATATCTGATAAATGTACCAGTCCATCTATTCCACCTGGAAGACCAATGAATATTCCAAAATCAGTAATAGATTTTATTTTTCCTATTACTTTAGTTCCTTTTTTGTGAATTTCTGAAAAGTTTTTCCATGGATTTTTTTTACATTGTTTTATACCTAGAGATATTCTTCTTCTTTCTTCGTCTATATCTAGTACCATAATTTCTACAATATCATTTACATTAACTACTTTAGAAGGATGTATATTTTTATTAGTCCAATCCATTTCAGAAACATGAACTAATCCTTCAATTCCTTCTTCTATTTCAACAAAACATCCGTAATCTGTTAAATTGGTTACTCTTCCTTTTAAAATAGTTTTTTCTGGATAACGATTAGAAATAGCTATCCATGGGTCTTCTCCTAGTTGTTTTAGTCCTAATGAAACACGGGTTTTTTCACGGTCAAATTTTAGAATCTTAACTGATATTTCATCTCCGATACTAACTATTTCGTTAGGATGTTTAACTCTTTTCCAGGACATATCTGTTATGTGTAGTAATCCATCAACTCCTCCTAAATCTACAAAAGCACCATATTCAGTTAAATTTTTAACTATTCCTTTTACTTTAAGTCCTTCTTGTAGTTTTTCTAATAGTTGATTTCTTTCGGCGCTATTTTCATATTCAATAACTGCTCTTCTAGAAACTACTACATTGTTTCGTTTTTTATCTAGTTTTATTACTTTAAAGTCTAAGTTTTTTCCTTCTAAATGCATGGTATCTCTTACTGGTCTTACGTCAACCAATGAACCTGGTAAAAAAGCTCTAATTTCATCTAGAGAAACTGTAAATCCACCTTTTACTTTACCATCTATTGTTCCATTAATAGTTTTCTTCTCTTTAAAAGATTGTTCTAATAATAACCAAGATTCATGTCTTTTTGCTTTTTCTCTAGATAATATTGTTTCTCCAAACCCGTCTTCTATCGTATCTAGCGAAACATCAGTAAGATCTCCTATAGATATATCTAATTCTCCTTTTTTGTTTTTAAATTGTTCGATAGGAATAGAAGATTCAGATTTTAATCCAGCATCTACTATAACGGAATCTTTACCTATAGATATAATTGTTCCTTTTAGTATAGATCCAGGAGCAGTTTTTATTTTTTGAAAAGATTCTTCAAGTAATTGAGAAAATGTTTCAGTCATATTATATATGTATATATAGATTATTTAATCTCTACAATTTCCGTATTTTTATTAAGATATAGTACATTTTTCTAAAAAATTTCCATTTTTTAGGGCTATTTATATAATTTATTATAAATTAAATTTAGATTTAACATATTTCATTGAAATGTTAAACATTTCAGTTGTATTAATATAACTTGTATCTAATATTATAGCATTTTTTGATGGTTTCAAAGGAGATATTTTTCTAAAAATATCAAGATTATCTCTTTTTTGAATTTCATAATACGTTTTTTTAAAACTAGTAATTATTCCTCTTTTTCTTAATTGAAGCATTCTTCTGTAAGAACGAATTTTTAAATTTGATGTTAGAAAAAATTTAAGTTGAGAATCAGGAAAAACTACAGTTCCCATATCTCTTCCATTAGCTACTAAACCAGGGTTTAATCGGAATGATTTTTGAACATTTAATAATATACTTCGTATTTCTGGAATTTGTGATATTTTAGATGCAAGTATAGAAGTTTTTTCTGTAAAAATGTTATTTGTAATATCTTTTTTATTATAAATTACCTTAAATTTTTTTTTTCTTATAAATAAAAAGTAGTTTAATTTTTTTGCAATAACAATAACTTTGTTTGGTATAATATAAGAAGAACGTTGTAAATAAATGAGGGCAACTGCCCTGTATATAAAACCGGATTCTAGCGAAAACCATCCTATTTTTTTAGATATTTTTTTACATAAAGTACTTTTTCCTGACGCGCTTGTTCCATCAATAGTAATTACTGGAATATTCATAATAGTTAAATAGAATAAGTTTTAATTAAAAGATTATTGTTTTTTTTTATATAAGTATATATTAGATATATATATGTAAATATATTAAAATTTTAAAAATAGTATTTTAGATTTTATTATATAAATTAAAATAAATAAATTTTATTTATTATTATTTTAAATTAAAACCTAATTGTATAAAATTTTTTATTTTAAAAATAAAATGTTAGTTTTATATGTAGATTGTTAATAAGATAAATCTTATTTTCATAATATTTGCATAAGATATAAATATATATAAATATCTTGTAAAATATTATATGTTTAATTATAAAAACTTATTTTATTAAAAACAGAAAAATAATTTGGAAATGTTTTTGAAACACATTCTGGATCTATTATGTTAACTGATGTTTCTGATAGAGATATAAGAGAAAAACACATTGCTATTCTATGATCATTATATGTATTAATAGAAGATGTAATAAATTTTTTAGGAGGAGTAATAGAAATATAATCTTCACCTTCTATTACTATGGCACCAATTTTTCTTAATTCAGTAGACATTGCATGTAATCTATCTGTTTCTTTAACTCTCCAATTATATATGTTTCTGATAGTTGTTGTTCCATTAGCAAACAACGCTACCATAGCAATAGTCATTGCTGCATCAGGAATATCATTCATATCCATATCAATTCCACACAGTTTTCCTTTCGAACATTTTACAAAATTTTCTCCCCAAAATATTATAGCTCCCATTTTTTGAAGTACGTTAATAAATCTAATGTCTCCTTGTATACTATTTCTATATATGTTATTTAAAACAATATTTTTACCTTTAATAGCTGCAGCTGCTAGAAAATAAGTAGCTGAAGATAAATCACTTTCTATGTAGTAAGTTCCTGGACTACGGTAAGTTTGTTGTCCTTTAATATAAAACGTTTTATAATTCTCATGTTTTATTTTTATTCCAAAATGTTGAATGATATTTAATGTCATTTTAATATAGGGAATTGATACTAATTTTTTCTTTACTGTAATAGTAGTGTCATTAATGGCTAGTGGAGATGCTATCAAAAGTGCTGATAAATATTGGCTAGAAATATTCCCACGTATTGAAATTTTTCCTCCAACAAATCCTCCTTTTGTTTGTACTGGTGGAAATCCTTCTTTTTTTTGTATATATTTAATTTTAGCTCCTCCTTGTTTTAGACAGTCAACTAAATCTCCTATAGGACGTTCTTGCATTCTTTCATCACCTGTAATAACAAAATCATTATTAACTAAAGATAAAACAGCAACTAAAGATCTTATAGCTGTTCCTGCGTTTCCTAAAAATATAGATGATTTTTTATTATTTTTAAAATCAATTCCATTTCCATATATATGACAAATAGAGTTTTTTTTTTCTAAAATGTAATGTACACCTAAATTTTTTAAAGCTAAAAGCATGAATTGTGTATCATGACTATCTAATAAATTTATTAAACTAGTTTTTCCGTTAGAAATCGCAGAAATAAGAAGTGCTCTATTGGAAATGCTTTTTGAACCAGGTAAATCTATTTTTCCTTGAACGTAAGCAATAGGTTTTATAGTTAAAGATGTTTTCATATAGTAAATTTCCTAGAAAAAATTATTTGTATATATTAAGTATTGTTTATTATTTACATAATAATTAATTAAACTATCCATATTTTTTTTCAAAATATTTCATGTATGAAGATAGTTTTTTTACTCCATTAAAAGTCATAGCATTATAAATAGAAGCGCGCATACCACCTATTAAAGAATGTCCTTTCAAAAATAAAAGACCATTTTTATGTGTTTTTTTTAAAAATAGTTCATTCAATTTTTCATCTTTTAAAAAAAACGAAATATTCATAGATGATCTATTTTTTTTATCAATAAAATTAGTGTATAGAGAACTATCATCTATTGTTTTGTACAAAAGATTAGATTTTTTTTCATTTATTTTTTCTATTTCTGCAATTCCTCCTATTTTTTTTATCCATTTAAATACCAAACCTGCTACGTATAAAGAAAAAGTAACAGGAGTATTAAACATGGATTTATTTTTTAAAATATTTCTATAATTTAAAACAGATGGACAATGTTCATGGCATTTTTTAATTAAATCTTCTCGTATAATAACTATTGTTATACCAGATGGTCCTATGTTTTTTTGAGCACTGGCATATATCATTCCGTAATCTTTAATATTTATTTTTCTAGATAGAATACTTGAAGAAAAGTCAGCTATTACTGCAATGGATTTATTAAAATTTGGTCTTTCGTATATAGCAATACCTTCTATTGTTTCATTGTGACAATAGTGAATATAAGACGTTTTATCATTGATATTCCATTCTTTCATTGGTGAAATAGAATATTTTCCGTCTCTTATTTTACGTACATTTATTAATTTAGAAGAGCATAAACGTTGAGATTCTGTAAAAGCACTTTTAGACCAGTAACCACTATTAATGTAGTTTGCGGTTTGAGTTGTATTCAATAAATTCATAGGAATAGCGTAAAATTGAGCTCTTGCTCCTCCAGAACAAAATAATATTTTGTAGTTTTCAGGTATATTCATTATTTTTTTTAAATTTTTTTTTGCTGTTTCAAACATATCAACAAAATCTTTAAAACGATGACTTATTTCAATAATAGAAACTCCTAAATTATTCCAATTGTGAATATTTTTAGAAATAGTATTTAATACTTTTCTCGGAATCATAGCTGGTCCAGCACTAAAATTATAAATTTTACTATTCATTTCTTTCTCATCTAATGTTTAAATTGTAAAAATTATTAATTTAGATGTTAATCTAAAAAATTAAATATTAATTTAATTAATTTTTATTGTATAAATTTTAATCCATTCATATATTTTTCTTGCAAAACAGTAGGAACTTCTATTTTTCCGTCAGAATGTTGATAATTTTCGATAATGGCAGCCAATGTTCTTCCAACAGCTAATCCAGATGCGTTCAACGTGTGTAAAAAATTATTTTTTGATTTTTTTTTTCTAGAATATTTTAGATTAATTCTTCTCGATTGAAAATCTAACATATTAGAACAAGAAGATACTTCTATATATTTATCCATAGATGGAAACCAAACTTCTAAATCATAAGTTTTAGAAGCAGAAAAACCTAGATCTTGTGTGCATAGGAGAACTTTCCTATATGGTAGTTTTAATAGTCTCAATACTTTTTCTGCGTGATTAGTTATTACTTCTAAAGCTAAAGATGATTTTTTTGGATGGACGATTTGTACAATTTCTACTTTTTCAAATTGATGAGTTCGAATTAGCCCCTTTGTGTTTTGTCCATAAGAATAATTTTCTGATCGAAAACAAGGAGAATGAGCTGTTAATAAAATAGGTAATTCATTTTTATTAATTAGTTTATTTTTAAATAAGTTTACTAGTGGTACTTCTGAAGTTGGAATTAAAGAGTACTCTAATTTATTTTTATTTTTAGAATAAATATGAAAAAGTTCTTCGCTAAATTTGGGTAATTGTCCTGTTCCATATAAACAGTCTGAATTTACTATATAAGGAACATATATTTCTGAATATCCATGTTTTATTGTATGCAAATCTAACATAAATTGACCAAGTGCTCTATGAAGTAAAGCAATTTTATTCTTCATAACAATAAATTGAGAACCAGATATATTTAAATTTGGATTAGAATCAAATCCGAGAATATTATTACCAAGTTGAATGTGATTTTTAAATAGTATATTAGTTTTTTTATATTTATTCCCCCATTGGAATATTTCATGATTACTAGTATTATTTTTTCCTATTGGAGTATCTTTATGAGGTATATTAGGTATATTGAGGTAAAATTCTAAAATTATTTTTTTCAGAAAGGATAATTTTTTTTTATTATGTTGAATAGTATTATTAATATTCACCACTTTTTTTTTTAAATGTGAATTTTTTTTAGATATTAATTTAAAGCTTCCAATTAATCTTGAAAAATAATTTCGTTTTTTTTGAAGGGTTTCAGTATGTAATTGAAGAATTCTTCTTTTAGATTCTAACGTATTTATTTTATGTATATTTAAATTAAATCCACGGTTTTTTAATTTTTTTTTTATTAATTCAGGTTGAATACGAAATAAGATTGGATCTAACATTTTTTTTTACAAAAATAGAGTGAGTGTAGTTTGCGTTAAGTTTTAATTATTTGATTTCAATAATAAAAAAACGCAAACATGATTTTAAATGTTATTAAAAATTTTGTTAATAATTAACTATTACTTGAATTGCTTAGTCGTAGATCGTTAACTTCAGTTTTTTCTGGAATTACGAAATCAAATTTATTTGGTTCTACATCCCATTTGTTTTGGCTTCGGAATTCAAATATAATTCGTTCGCTGTTTTCATCTATGAACTCAACTCTTTTAATAATACCTTCTTCTGTTATGTTTATATTAATTTTTTTATAAGGTAAAAATTTTTCACTTAGAATCATATTAAATGCGTTATTTTTATGTTTGCTTATTATTGATTTTAGAAATGATGGATCATTTATCATAGATAGAATTTGTACATTTTTTTTCATATGTTCAAATGGTAAAATAGTTACGTTATGATCTTCTATATTAAAATGCCATACTGTTTTTCCATTAGATACTACTTTTACAGGACTAGGAGAATCTATATGAATATAAAATGTAGTTTTGTCTTTAATCCAAAGCTTTCCTTTAGAATCAAAAATTTGTTTTCCATCTTTATCTATTATTTTTTGTTTAAATTCTAAAAAGATATTTTTTAAATGATTTAATCGATTTTCTAAATCTAATTGTTTGTCGAATGCCATTGAAGATACTGATAATAATACTGCAAAGATAAACAACAATATTTTATTCATTTTTTTGTCCTAAAATCAGTTAAAAAAAAAGATATGGTGTTTTCATATTTATATGAGTTTAAATTAAATATTTTTATTTAGAATAAACATATAGTTTATATTAGGATTTTAAATATGTATAGAAGATAAACTCATTTATTTGCGTTTAATTAGAATAACATATAAAATAATATTTCTATTAGAATTAATTGAAATAATATTATTATATATTAAAAAATAAATTTTTATATTTAAATTTTATAGTATATAAAATTTTGAAAATAAATAAAGTATTAAAAATAAATAAATTTTAAATTAGTCCAATATATGTATTTATAAAAGAAAAATGGAAACTAAAAATACTTCACTTCTTATACTAGGATCTGGTCCAGCTGGCTATACTGCTTCAATTTATGCATCTAGAGCTAATTTGTTTCCAATATTAATTACAGGAAATATAGTAGGAGGACAATTAACTACAACGTATACTATTGAAAACTGGCCGGGAGATTTTTCGACTTTAAGTGGAATAGATTTAATGGATAGAATGCATAAACATGCAAAGAAATTTAAAGTTGATATAATTAATGATGAAATTCTAGAAGTAGATTTTTTAACAAAACCATTTTATTTAATAGGACGAACGTTTTGTTATAGAACTGATGCATTAATTATAGCAACAGGTGCTTCTCCTCGGTATTTAGGGATAAGTTCTGAAAATAAGTTCAAAGGGAAAGGAGTATCAACTTGTGCTGTTTGTGATGGTTTTTTTTATGTAAAAAAAGATGTAGTAGTTATAGGAGGAGGTAATACTGCTGTAGAAGAAGCTTTATTTTTATCAAAAATAGCTAGAAAAGTTTTTATAGTACATAGAAATAAATATTTTAGTGCAGAAAGTATATTACTATATCAATTAAAAAAAAAAGTAAAAGAAAAAAAAATAATATTGTATACGAACTTTATAGTTGATGAAATTTTAGGAACAAAAGAAGAAGTTACTGGAATTAAAATAAAATCTAATATAAACAATAATGAATTTATTACTATAAATGTTGCAGCAGTTTTTATAGCTATAGGACATACTCCTAATACAAAAATATTCAAAAATCATTTAAAAATGAAAAATGAATATATTTCTGTGAACTTTGGAATACATAGTGGATTTACTAAAACTAGTACTGAAGGCATTTTTGCGGCAGGGGATGTAATTGACCATGTATACAGACAAGCTATTACTTCTTCAGCAACAGGATGTATGGCTGCTTTAGATGCTGAAAAGTATTTAAATGCAAAAAAATAAAATATTTTTTTCGATATCATTCAGTATAAATTATAGATAAACTTACATTTTTTACTAAAAAAATTAACTTAAATTGTATATATGAAATATAAAATAAAAAATTTAAAAAAATAATTCATTTTCAATTTTTTAAAATTTTAGTAATAAATAACAACTTGAGATCAACTGAAAAATAATAGAGAACAAGTAAATTATGCACAAAAAAGATAATGTAGAAATGCAAGGAACTGTAATTGATACTTTACCTAATACCATGTTTCGAGTAAAACTAGAAAACGATCATATTATTATTGCTCATATATCAGGAAAAATGCGAAAAAATTACATTAGAATTCTTACTGGAGATAAGGTTACGGTAGAATTAACTCCATATGATATTTCTAAAGGAAGAATAATTTTTAGAAGTAGATAAATATATTAAATATTATTTAAATAATATTTAATATATACAATATATTTTAAATAGTAATGTTTTCTTATTTTGAATAAAAAAGAATTTTACAGGTTTATTAATAAAAATTATTAAATATATTAATTGTTTTAAAAAATAATGTTTATTAATATGACAAAAAAAAATTTATATGCTAATTTCGAAAAATATGATTTATTTTTATTAACGTATTAAACACATATATGTTTTATAGATTGAAGAGAAGTTATATGCGTACAAAATATTGTGGAGATTTATGTTTGATAGATATAGATACATCAGTTATTTTATGTGGATGGGTTGATAAAATTAGAAATTTTGGAAGTTTTTTGTTTTTAGATTTAAGAGATAATAAAGGAATAGTTCAAATCTTTATAGATAAGAAAAATAAAAATCTGTATCAAGAATTTTCTATTTTAAAAAATGAATATTGTATTAAAGTTCATGGTATTGTAAAGAAAAGATTGGACAAAAATATTAATTTAAACTTAAATACTGGAAAAATAGAAGTATTAGCAAAAAAAATATATGTATTTAATGAATCTAAGTCATTTCCTTTAGATTATTACCATACATATAGTGAAGAAAAAAGATTTTTATTTCGTTATTTAGATCTTAGAAATAAAAAAAATATAAATATTTTTAAAATTAGAAGTAAAATAGTATATTTATTACACCATTTTCTGCAAAGTCATAAATTTATAAATGTAGAAACTCCAATTCTGACAAAAGTAATGAATGAAGGATCAAGAAACTATTTAGTTGCTAGTAGAATACATATTAATAAATTTTACGCTCTATCTCAATCTCCTCAAATATATAAACAACTTCTTATGATATCAGGATTTGACCGTTATTATCAGATAACTAAATGTTTTAGAGATGAAGATTTGCGTTCAGATCGACAACCAGAATTTACGCAACTAGATGTGGAAATGTCATTTATGCATGTAAAAAAAGTTCGTTTAATTATGGAAAAAATGATTCGGAATTTATGGAAAAAAGTTTTAAAAATTCGGTTAGATAAGTTTCCGACAATTACTTTTAATCATGCAATAGAAAAATATGGATCTGATAAACCGGATTTAAGAAATCCATTATTATTAACAAATTTAACTTTTCTACTAAAAAAAAATAAAAAATTTTTTTTATTTTTTAATATTAAAGAGGAAAAAAATTATAAAATAGTCGGACTTTGTGTTCCACATAAAAAATACTTTAGTAGGAAAATAATAGAAAAATATAATTTATTGGTTGCTAAATTCACTAAATCACAATTAATTTTTATACGAATAATTAATATGCAATTAGGATTAAATGGAATTAAAAGTTCTCATAAAAATATAATAGATGCAAAAATTTTGAAACAAATAATTAATGAAACAAAAGCAAAAAACGGAGATATTATATTTTTAATGATAGAAAAATGTGCTTTAGTTAGTACTATTTTTGGAGTTTTAAGAAAAAAAATTGGTGAAGAATTAAATTTAATAAGTAAAAAAGATTGGAAGCCAGTTTGGATTATAAATTTTCCATTATTTAATAAAGATATTAAAAATAATTTAGTTTCTGTTCATCATCCGTTTACTTCTTTTAAAAATACTAAAAAAAATTTAGATCTGTTGGATTCTTATCCTGAAAAAATTATTTCTGAAGCTTATGATTTAGTAATAAACGGATATGAAGCAGGTGGTGGTTCTGTTAGAATAAACAGTACATGTATACAAGATAAAATTTTTAATCTTCTAGGAATTTCAAAAAAGATAAAAGAAGAACAGTTTGGTTTTTTTTTAAAAGCCTTAGATTTTGGAACGCCCCCTCATGCTGGAATGGCTTTTGGTTTAGATAGAATTGTCATGCTCATGACGAATTCAAAAAATATAAAAGATGTTATTGCTTTTCCAAAGACAACCTCTGCTTATTGTTTAACAACAGGTGCACCTAATAAAATTATTTAGTAATTTAACAAAATCAAATAAATTTAAGAATATTAAATTTATTGAACAGTAGCAATTAGTTTAACCTATAATAAAAAATTAAAAATATATTATTTTTTTAAATGTATATCAAGTATTTAAAAGTTTGAGTTTTAAATTTAATTAAATATTTAATCATATAAAATAAAAAATAATATTAAAAGTATAAATAAAAAATCGCTTTAGTAGTACTATTTATAATAGTAGAAGATAATGCATTGATAAGAAATATAATTTAAATTGTTAAAACGGTAAGATTAAATAGAGTAATTACGTAATAATTATATTTTATATAAAGATAATAAAAGAAAATTTTTTTTTTATTTAATAGTTTGAAATATATAAAAAATAATTTTATTCAAAAGTCAATTTAATGTTTTTTAATCAAAAATATTAATATGTTATAAAAACAAATTCTAACTATAAAGTAATTACTTACTGTTTATTTTTTTTTGCAGTGTAAATGTTTAATACAAGATTAGTATTACAATCATTTTTTTTTATTTTTCATATATATAGATATAAATCTCAACATGTCTATTGATAAATAAAACAATTAATTATATAGAATACATTATTAATATTAATTTTTAAAAATTAAATTAATAATAGTTTACTTATACTAAAAAAAAGTTTTTAGTGTTAAATATAACAATTGTTACTTTATTTAAAAAAATGTGAAAGTTAAATTTTTTTTAAAAAAAATTGTTTAAAACTTTATTTATTTAAAAGAAGCGATTTTTATTAAGAAAAATTATAAGAGGTATTTTCTACTAATAATCTTGGGTTATTCCATCTGATTAAGTAGTATTTAATTTTAATAAAAATGTTAATCAACTTAAATGTTAATTTAAAGAATTAAACAATGAATATACATACTATTAAATATTTGAAATTTTTAAATTTTGCAAATTAAAGTATTTTTTATTTTTATGTAATTAAAAATTATGACTTTTTATTTTTTGTATTAAATGTATCTATTTTATAAATATAAAATATATTAATAAATTGTATAGACGGATTATTTTCTATATAAAGGATTTACATATATTTTATATTTACGATTATTAACATAATTAAATTGAATTTAAAAACAATATTGTTGTAAACATTTTTTACATTGATATTTCTAAAACTTTAGAAGAATAAATTTTTTTAAAATTATAAGTTTCTTCTAATGCAATAATAACTACTAGACTTCCCGAAATTATTAGATTTTTAGATAGTAAAAATGCAATAGCTTGATTTTCTTCTTTTACTTCATTATTTACTTTTTTAAAAAATATAGGAATAACACCTCTATATAATGCCATTAAATTTAAATCTCGTAAATTATCAGTTAACGAAAAAATAGGTAATTTAGACGTTATTCTAGAAGCCATGATAGATATTTGTTTAGAACGGGTAAGATTAATTATAGATGATACTCCTTTTAAGTGACTAGCAGTATACATTGATGACATAGCGATCGCTTCTTTTATACAATTAAATTGTGTGTTCAAACGATGTTTCGAAGTATTTAAAATTGGTATTTTTTCTGCCCCTTGACATATTTCAGACATAGAAATTACAGTTTCTACTGGATTCTTTCCAGAAGCAGTTTCAGCTGATAACATAACTGCATCGGTTCCATCTAAAACTGCATTAGCTACGTCCATTACTTCCGCTCTTGTAGGGATAGAATTAGTGATCATAGATTCCATCATTTGGGTAGCCGTAATTACAATCTTATTTAATTGACGAGTTCTTTTTATTAATTTTTTTTGAACTCCTGCTAGTTCTGGGTCGCTAATTTCTACACCTAAATCTCCTCGAGCTACCATAATAGCATCTGAGTTATTAATTATTTCATCTATTATATTTTGGTTAGAAACTACTTCTGCTCTTTCTATTTTTGCAATGACTTTTGCACGACTTCCTGCTTTTTGTAGTAATAATTTTGTACGTAAGAGATCCGCAGAACATCTAGGGAAGGAAATTGCTAAATAATCTACTCCTAAGTTAGCTGCTAATTTTATATCTTTTTCATCTTTTTTTGTTAAACAATCAGCAGATAATCCACCTCCAAGTTTATTAATTCCTTTTTTATTAGAAAGAACTCCTCCTATTAATACTTTGGTAAATACTTTAGACAATTTTGTATTTAATACTTTTAACTTTATCTTGCCATCGTCTAACAAAAGAATATCATTTTTTTTTACTTCTTCAGATAATTTAGAGTATTCAACTTGAACTATTTTTTCATTTCCATGGTATTTTGAAAAATTATAATCCAATATAAAGCTATTTCCTTTTTTTAAGAAAATTTTTTTATTTTCGAACATACCTATTCTAATTTTTGGACCTTGCAAATCACCTAATATTGATAAATAACATCCCATTTCTTTCATAATTAGTTTAGCTTGTTCTACTCTATATTGATGTTCTTGACTATTGCCATGGGAAAAATTTAAACGTAGCACGTTAACACCATTTTGAATAATTTTTTTTAAATTGTCTTTTTTATCTGTAGAAGGACCTAATGTTGCAACAATTTTTGTTCTTCTAATACATTTCATAATGATAAAAGCCTATTGTTTATAAAGAATAAAATATACGGGTTAAAATTTCTTATATATGTAATATGTTTATATTAAAAAGAATAATTTTATTTAAAACTGTATTTATAATACATTTATTTTGAGTTTTTTTAAAGTTACTAATATTGAGATTATAACTAAAGATTGATTTATAAGGAACATTTTTAAGATGTAGTGAATGCTTACAAATTGTTAAGAGATATGTTAAAATTTGTTATAATAATTAAGTTAAAATCGAATCATCATGTATGTATGTAATTAGTAAAATACACTTAATATTTTAAATGTTAATATTATTGACAATAGATAGAATTGAACTAAAATAGTTAAACATTTTTAATAAAAAATGGTTTATTAGCAATAAAAATGCAAGTCTACTATGATTAGTAATCATTAAAAATTTTAAAATATAGTAATATTTTATTTAAATATAATTTAATAAAAAAATATAATAAAACTCTTTATATAGATGTTTTTAAATATAGGGATAAATTTAGTTCTTTCAAATTTGTATTTTAAATATTTTTTATATTACAAAGAAAAAAATAAGAATATTACAAATTAATTGTGTTTATCAGGATAAAATTTATGGTTTACAGTTCAGTAGAATTATATGACATTGTTATTTTTGGAGCTAAAGGTGATTTAGTTAGAAGAAAATTAATTCCTGCATTATACAGTTTAGAATGTAAACAACAAATACATGCACATACTCGCATCATTGCTGTAGGAAGAGCAAAATGGAGTAGTCGTGAATATTGTGATATGATAGAAAAAAATTTAATAACTTTTTTATCAAAAGAAATAGATTATTCAGTATTCAATAAATTTAAATCTAGATTTATTTTTTGTAATTTAGATGTTGCTGATCATTCTAATTTTTTTCTTTTAGAAGATATATTAAAAAAAAAAAATAGTAGATATATTTATTATTTAGCTATGCCGCATTATACGTTTAGCAACGTTTGTTTAGGACTAAAAAAGTTTAATCTTAATAATTATAGCTCTAGAGTTGTAGTTGAGAAACCTATAGGAACTTCTTTAAAAACGTCGAAGTTAATAAATAATGTATTAGGAACATATTTTAGAGAGAATCAAATTTTTAGAATAGACCATTATCTTGGAAAAGAAACTGTTTTAAATCTACTTTATTTTAGGTTTTCAAATTTTTTTATTTATAAAAATTGGAACAATTCAGTCATTGATAATGTACAAGTTACTTTATCGGAAGAAATTGGAATAGAGGGAAGGATTAATTTTTTTAGTAGTACTGGTCAAACACGAGATATGGTTCAAAGTCATTTACTTCAACTTTTAACTCTTATCACTATGTCTAGACCACATTCTTTAAATGCAGATAAAATTAGGGATGAAAAAGTAAAAATATTAAAAAGTTTAAAGCTAATTACTAAAAATAATGTTAAAAATAATATAGTTCTTGGACAATATGATTCTGGTTTTATTAATCACAAACCAGTTCAATCATATTTAAATGATTTAGGAAGTAAAAAAAATATAAGTGATACTGAAACGTTTATTGCTATAAAAGTAGAAATTGATAATGAGCAATGGAATGGAGTACCATTCTATATTAGAACAGGAAAAAGATTATTAAAAAAATGTTCAGAAATAGTAATAAATTTTAAAAACGATTCTACTAATACTTTTAATAAAACATTGTCTAGAAGAAACAGCAATCAATTAATTATTACTTTAGAACCTAATGAAGGATTAAAAATTAATTTTTTTAATAAAAAACCAGGTTTATATGATTCTAACGATTTAGTGACTGAATCTTTAAATTTTATTTATAAAGAAAGAAATAAAACATTTTTAAAAGATTATGAAAGATTATTTTTAGAAATTATAAAAGGAGATCAATCTTTATTTGTACGTCGAGATGAAGTGGAATTAGCATGGAGTTGGATAGATTCTATAATAGATGCGTGGAAAGATGTAAATTTAAAACCAATTTTATACCAATCAGGAAGTTGGGGACCAAATAATTCTGATGTTTTATTAAATAAAGATGGTAGATATTGGCATAATAATTAGTTTTAAAAAGAAAATTTTAATAAAAGATACTTATTTTTTATTTAACAATTTAAGTAAATATTAGTTATTTTAATATAAATAAAAAACTAATTATGGTTAATAAATTTGCGTTAATTTTAATAGAATATTAAAAAAAGATTTTATTTTGAAAAAATGTTTTAGATTAAAAACCATTCATGTAAAAAAGTGAACATTTATATCATAATAATACCAATAATATATATTGTGAGTATTTCGTATATATGCAAAATCAATTATATAAAATATACAAAAAATTAATTTAGCTAAAAAATATTTTTATGTTTTTAACGATTTTAAAATCATAAGAGGAATATGTATTTTATGATGAGAATCATTCTTTTTTTATTAACTAATATATCAGTTATGTTAGTTTTTGGATTTTTATTATTCATAGTAGGAATACAACAAAATAGTATCGAATCTTTAATGATAATGTCAGTATTATGTGGTTTTGGAGGTTCTTTTTTTTCTTTAATATTTTCTAAGTGGATAGCATTGCGTGCAGTTAACGGAATTTTGGTAAAGCAAGCAAAAACTGAGCAAGAAGAATGGTTAATTAAAACAATTCAAAAATATTCTAAAATAGTAGGAATAACAACTCCAGAAATATCTATTTATCCATCATTAGAAATCAATGCTTTTGCAACTGGACCTAGACGAAATTCTGCGTTGATTGCTGTAACAACTGGACTGTTGCAGAATATGAATAAAAGTGAAGCAGAAGCGGTTATTGCTCATGAAATTAGTCATATTGCTAATGGTGATATGGTCACTATGACTTTAATACAAGGAACTGTAAATACTTTTGTGATTTTTTTCTCAAGAATAGTGGCAACTATAGTTACTAATTTTATCTCTTCAAAAAAAAATGAAGATAATTTAAATACTAGTAATTATCCAATATTTTATTTTTTAGTTTCTATGTTTACTGAAATGGTATTTGGTGGAATAGCTACTATTATTATTATGTGGTTTTCTCGAAATCGTGAATTTTATGCGGATGCTGGAGCTGCTAAAATAGTTGGAATAGATAAAATGGTAGCTGCATTAAAAAAATTACAAATGCAAAATGACCAAATGAATAAAGGAATTTCTTCTGTTACTGCATTGTGCATACATGGTCAAGAAAGTTTTAATTTAGCAAAGATGTTTATGTCTCATCCACCATTACAGCAAAGAATAGAAGCTTTGTACAATAGAGATTATTTATAAAATAAAGGATTTAATCAGTCAAACACGATAATTTGACTGATTAAATTTATTTACAACCATATTTAATAAAAATAAAAATTTAAGTAGATGTACCGGTTTTAAACTTTAAATGTATAAAATATTAAAACGATATAATTTTATTATTTTTTTTTAAAAAAAGAATTGTATTTCAATAATTAAAAATTAAATTATGAATTTTTTTATAGGTTAAAACTCAATTTTTTAGTATATTTACAGAATTTTTATTTATAAAAATCTCAGTTATTCGTAAATTATATATATTTGTTTTTAATAGTGTAACATTTAATATTTTGCCCTATTTAATATGGAGTTTTTAATGTACCTGTTTTTAGACTCGTCAAATTGGGCTGCTTTATTAATGTTAGTCGCATTAGAAATAGTTTTAGGAATTGATAATTTAATATTTATTTCTATTTTAGTAAAAAAACTATCTCCTTCACAAAGAGATAAAGCTAGAATATTAGGTTTGACTATTACTTTAGTAATGCGAATAACATTATTATATTTTATGTCTTGGATAATTACTTTAGATCATCCATTATTGGTATTTAAATATTTTTATTTTTCTGGAAGAGATTTAGTACTATTATTTGGTGGATCTTTTCTTTTATTTAAAGCAATTATGGAATTACATGATAAGTTAGATTTTGCTAAAAAAAAGAAAAATATAAAAAAAAAATATTCTAATTTTTGGATTACTGTATTCCAAATATCTATTTTAGATGCTATTTTTTCTTTAGATTCAATTATAACAGCAGTTGGAATGGTAAATAAATTATTAATTATGGTGGTTGCTATAATTATAGCAACAGTTTTTATGTTATTAGCTTCTAAAATATTAGTCTCTTTTATAAATCTTCATCCTACTATAACTATTTTATGTTTGAGTTTTCTAATTATGATTGGTGTTAGTTTGGTATCAGAATCCTTTAGATTTTATATACCTAAGGGGTATTTATATGGAGCAATAGTATTTTCTGTATTTATAGAATGTTTAAATCAGATAGATAAAAATAATCTTATAAAATACCAATCACTTCGTCCTGTAAGAGTTAGAGTTTCAGAAGCTATTTCTAATTTAATAATAAAGGATAAAAAAATAGAATGCACATATGATTTTTTAAAAAAAAATAAGCATTCTCCAACTATTTTAGAAAATAATAGATATAAAAATTATTTTAGAGAAGAAGAAAAGTACATGATTAACGGAGTTTTAACGTTAGAAGGTAGATCTATTAAAAGTATTATGACTCCTAGAAGAGAGATATCATGGATTAATGTAGAAGATTCATTGAGTAACATACAAAAAAAATTATTAGATACACCTCACAATTTATTTCCTGTCTGTGATGGAGAATTAGATAAAATTATAGGAGTAGTTAGAGCTAAAGAAATTCTAGTGATTCTTAATAATAAGTTTGATATAATTAAGTTCGCATCTAACAGACCTCCAGTAGTTATACCAGATACACTAAATCCTATTAATTTATTAGGAGTATTAAGGAAAGCTAAAGGAATTTTAGTTATTGTGACTAATGAATTTGGAGTAGTTCAAGGTTTAATAACTCCACTTGATGTTTTAGAAGCAATAGCAGGAGAATTTCCAGATGATGATGAGACTCCAGATATAGTAGAAAACGAAAAAGGTGTTTGGATTATAAAAGGAGGAACTGACTTGCATACTTTAGAACAATCATTAAATATTATAATTAACACAAAAAATAGAAATAATAATGCTTCTTTAGCAGGATTATTAATTTCTGAAAAAGGAAATGTGCCTATTCCAGGAGATATAGTAAAAATTCCACCTATAGAATGCTGCATATTAGAATCAAATCAATATAGAATAGATTTAGTTAAAGTTGTAATAACTAAACAAGATACTTAAGAAGAAATTTCTTCTTACTTAAAACAATACTTAATATAGAAAAAAAAATTTTCATTTAATAAATTTTTAAAATTATAAATAAAAATGGTTTTATTAGAAATAAATAAATTTTTAGTGTGATGAAATTATAGTTTTTATTAATTATTTATAAATTTTTATTTAAATATTATTCAATATGGTTTAATAGTATGTGTTTAAATATTTTAGCAATTGATATGACATTTAGCTGTGCTTCAATAGCATTATTGAAAAATAATAGTATTTATACTAGTTCTTTATTTAATTTTAGAATAAAAGATATTAATATTTATAATTGTATAAATAGTTTATTGACGTCTCATGGAATTCAGGTACAAGATTTGGATTATATTTCTTTTTCTAAAGGACCTGGAAATTTTACAGGATTAAGAATATCCTGTAATATTGCTCAAGGTCTTTCATTAGGATTAAATATTCCAATATTAAGTGTTTCTACTTTTATATTAATGGCAGAAGAAGTTTCAAAAAAAAAAAAATTTAATAAAGTTATAGTAGCAATGAAAGCTACAAAAGAAAAATTTTATTGGGGCAAATATAAAAAAAACAAATATGGATTTTGGATTGGAGAAAATACAGAAGTATTACTAGATAGAAAAACTATTTTAAAAAAAGTAAATATGATAAATAGCGTATATATTTCTGTAGGATCAGCATGGTCTGAAATACCTAACACAAGTCGATGTATAAAAAATATTAAAGATATAACATATCCTAATATACGTTACATTTTTCCAACTTCATTATTATATATTCAAAAAAATATTATTTTTCCTGCTCATAAAATAGAGCCTGTTTATTTAAATAAATATTTATCTTAAACAAAAATACTTTTATAAAACTAAAAATTAAAGTATTTTTTAGTTTTATTATTTTATGTTACTGAATGTAATATATTTATTATAGTTAATACACAAAATTTATTTTTTTATTGTTCTATAAAAGTTATATTAAGTTCTAATATAGACATTTTATTTTCTTTGTATTCTAGTTGAATATTAGTAGTTTTAGGATCTAGTTTTATATATTTGCATATAACTTTAATAATATCTATTTTAAGTTTTGGTAAATAATGGTTTAATTTTTTATTTTTTCTTTCTTCTTCTATAATAATTTTTAATCTATTTTTTGCAATTTTAGCTGTTTTTTTTTTTTTTTTAGAAAAGAAAAAATTAAGTAAAGACATATGTTATCTCCAAAAAAATCGTTGAAAAAAATTTCTTTTTTTTTCTTTAATAAATCGAAAAGGACATTTTTTACCCATTAATCTGTTAGTTGCATCAGAATAAGCTTGACCGGCTTCTGAAGATTTATTTAAAATAACAGGTTTTCCTTGATTAGAAGATTTTAGTACTGATAAATCTTCTGGGATTACTCCTAATAGAGGTATACATAATATGTTGTTTATATCTTCTATACTTAGCATTTCTCCCTTTTTAACTCTTTCAATATTATATCTAGTTATAAGCAAATGTTCTTTGATAGGCTTTTGATTTTTTTCAGCTCTTTGTGATTTTGAGGAAATAATACCTAAAATTCGATCAGCATCTCGAATAGAAGAAACTTCTGGATTGGTAACTATTATAGCTTCATCAGAAAAATATATAGGTATAATAGCTCCTGATTCTATACCAGCTGGAGAATCGCAAATGATGAAGTCAAAATTCATAATTGTTAGTTTTTTTAAAAGATTTTTTATTCCTGTTTTATGCAGTGAATTTTTATCTCTTGTTTGAGAAGCAGGTAGAATAAATAAATTTTTTGTGTTCTTATCTTTTATTAAAGCTTGATTAAGCTCTATATTACCTTGTATGACATTTATGAGATCATAGACAACTCTTCTTTCACATCCCATGATTAGATCTAGATTTCTTAATCCAATATCAAAATCAATAACTACAGTTTTTTGTCCAAGTCTAGCTAGACCAGTAGCAATAGATGCACTTGAAGTGGTTTTCCCTACTCCACCTTTCCCGGATGTAACTACGATAATACGTGTCATACATTTTCCTGTAGAATGAGTAATTTGGTTAAAAACAATTATAGATTATACTTTTAATAATTTTATAGCTCCATTTTTTATATAACATTGAACGGATTTTCCAATTAAGTCAGATGGGATTTGATCTAATAGCAAGAATTGACCACAAATAGAAATAAGTTCAGCAAATAATTCTGTGCAAAAAATATAACATTGTGTATTACCTTGTATTCCTGCTAATGCTTTACCTTTCAGTTTTCCATATATATGAATATTTCCATTAGAAAGAATTTCAGATCCCTCATTAACATTATTTATTATAATAATATTACTGTTACTTGAATATATCTGTTGTCCAGATCGTATCGGTTTTTTTATAATTTTATTTTTAAAAAAAAGACTTGATTTTACATCAATAGTTTTTTTTTTTTTTTGAATATGTACAGCATTTGTTAATTTGTTTGTTTTAAAAAAAATAGGAACTCCAGAATCAAGGACGGTTTCATTTAATTTTTCATTTTTACATTTTATAAAACCTACAATTTTTAATTTTAACGATTGAATAATATATTTAATTGAATTCCAATCGATTTTACAAGACAGTTGTGAAATATTTAAAATAATAGGTGCATTTTTAAAAAAAGAAGGTGACTCTTGTATTTTTTTTTGTAAAGCATACTTTATTTTTTTTGTTGAATCATTTTGTAAATAAAGAACTAGTAAAGTAAAATTATTACTTTTTAATTTTATAACTTGATTAAACATATCTATTTCGCTTGATATTTTTTAAAAAAATGGAGTTAAATATAAAAAAGATATTATTTATTATATAAATAGTAGATATATATATATCTATTGATTTTAAGTATCATTAATTAATAAAATGTTATCAAAGATTTTATTTTAAGTATAGATACTTTGTTTTTAAATTAAAAATATAAATTTATTTATATAAAAAACATATATATATTTGTTTTTTTATATATAGTAAATATATTTACTACACATTTATGATTATAAATCATATGTCTATTTTTGTAATTTTTTTAAATTGGAGTGTACGAAAAAATATGACTAACTTTAGTTCTACTAGTAAGATTATTCATAATCTTTCTTATTTGTTAAAAAAAAAAATTTTATTTTCAGGAAATTTTCAAGATGATTTACCTGTAAAATTAGAGTCTATTTTTTCTATAACACATACTATAAAATATAGTAAATGGGAAAAATTAAGAAGTATAACAAAAAAAAAATTTTTTTTGGAGTGTTTCTTCCTGAACATTTTTCAAAAATATGTAATACAATAGTATATTTTTGGCCAAAAAACAAACAAGAAGCTATTTTTCAAATAAAATACTTACTGTCTATATTTTCTATTTCAACCGAAGTATTTATTGTAGGAAAAAATAAAAGTGGTGTAAGAAGCGCTAAAGGTATACTAGAAGAATGGATTAATTTAGAAAAAATTCAAGGAAAAAATCGTTGTACTTTATTTTATGGAAAAATAAAAAAAAAATATCTATTTGTATTAAATAATTTCAAAAAAAGTTATTTTTGGAATGAAATATATATTTCTTGTTTTCCAGGAGTATTTGGATATTCAGGAGTAGACTCTGGTACTTTATTGTTACTATCAACGTTAGATAAAAAAATTCATGGAGATGTATTAGATATAGGATGTGGGTCAGGTATTTTATCTATTCAAATTTTAAAATTGTTAAATAAAAATAATATAAATATAAATCTAGTAGATGAATGTGCTTTATCTTTATATTCTAGTAAATTAAATATTAAAAATAATAATTTAAAAGCATCTGTATTTTCGAGTAATATTTTTTCTAGAATAAACAAGAAGTTTAATTTAATTATTTCTAATCCTCCAATACATAATGATTTAAAATTAGATTTCTTTGTATTAAAAAATATAATCAAACAATCTAAAAATTTTTTAAAAAAAAATGGAGAATTGAGAATTGTAACAAACTCGTCTTGCTTTTTTGAAAGTTATTTTAAAAAATATTTTAAAAAATTTTTTATGTTAAAAAAAAATAAAAATTATAAAATCTATCAAGGATTAAATTAAACATAATTAATATTACTGAAAGTGAAGAAATAATACTTTTTTAGTTAATAAAATTTTAATTTATTAAAATAAAAATTTATAAATTTTGGTACCCGGAGCGGGAATTGAACCCGCAAAGCATTTACAGCCGAGGGATTTTAAGTCCCTTGTGTTTACCAATTTCACCATCCGGGCATTTTCATATCTTGATTAAAAAATATCTATATATATATATTTATATAGGCGCGTCCCGGAATCGAACCGAGTTTTCCGGATTTGCAGTCCGTTACATAACCGATCTGTCAACGCGCCTATAAGTAATATAACTATATTTAAATTATATTAAAAAAATAATAACTTTTTATATAATATATGTATATAGAAACTGATAATATTATATCAGAATAAATAAAAAAAACAAAATGTTTTATTATCTATAAAATAGTAAAATTACTTGCATTGAGTACATAATATATGATATATATTTCATATATTTTAATTTAATAAAAATAAAATTTATTTAAAAATATGGAGGGGTGGCCGAGTGGTTTAAGGCAGCGGTCTTGAAAACCGCCGATGAATAAAATCATCCGAGAGTTCGAATCTCTCTTCCTCCGAAAACTTAAAAAGAAAGTGTATATTTCATTAAAATAGTTATCTATTAATTTTTTTTAATGTTAAAACAGCTTTTACTGTAAAACGTACAGTAATTTAATATGTTAAACGTAATTAAATATGTTGCCCAAGATATTAATATTGTTCCAGTTATACGTAAAATTCTAAAAATAATAGATCCATATCTCCAATCACATATATTATGTAAAATAATAGTAATAACATAGTTCATTACTATTAAAGAAATAAATAGTTTTAATAAAAATTGCAACCATTCAGATGTAAAGGATATTTTTTGAAAAGAACGTAAACTTTTGTACAATAAAAAAGCATTAATCCAGGTTGATATTGAAACAGAAATAGCAAGACCTACATGTTTAAAAATATATATAAAGAATATATTTATAACTGTATTTATAATTATAGTTAATAATGAACATTTCATCGGTGTAGTAAAATCTTTCAAAGCAAAAAAACTAGAAGATAGTATTTTTACTAGAATTAAACCAATAATTCCAATTGAATATGATTCAACTGTATTTTTTGTCATAAAAGTATCAAAATCATTAAAGTTTCCATATTGAAATAAAGAAATTACTAAAGGTTTTGCTAAAAAATATATTAATAAACTGCTTGGTAAACCTAACATAAAAGATAATTTCAATCCCCAATCTAAATTTTTCTTATAATCTAAAAAATTATTTTTTACAACATTTTTTGTTAAAACAGGTAATAAAATAGTTCCTAAAGATATTCCTAATATACTGGTTGGAAATTCTAGTAGTCTATCAGCATAATAAATCCAAGAAATAGATCCAGCATCTAAAATAGAAGAAAAGAAAATATTTATTATTGTTGATAACTGAGAAAAAGCTACTCCAAAAACAGCTGGAATTATACCTTTTAACATTTTAGTTAATCTTTTATTTTTTATATTTATAACTGGATACGGTAACATATGTATTTGTTGTATTTTTGGTAATTGATATAAAAATTGTATTATTCCTCCTACAAGAACACCCCAAGCTAAACAAAAAATATTTTTTTTAAAATACGAATGTAAAAAAACTACAAAAAAAATAATACTGAAGTTCAAAAACATAGGAGATATTGCTGGTAAAAAAAAATAATTCCATACATTTAAAATAGAAGAAGCCATACATGCTAAAGATACAAAAAAAACATATGGAAACATAATTCTTAATAGAATAACAGTAGTGTGAAAGAGTTCTGAATCAGAATAAAATTTAGGAGACGTCATAAAAATGATTTCTGGAGAAAATATCATTCCTACTATTATAATTAATATTAATATTAGACTTAACATTCCAGAAATATAAGATATAAAAAATCTAGTTTTTTTAAACTTTTTTTTATTTTTGTACTCTGTTAGCATTGGTATAAATGTTTGAGAAAAAGCTCCTTCTGCAAAAATTTTACGTAGTATATTGGGTATTTTAAAGGCTACAAAAAAAGCATCTGTTTCTATAATAGCTCCAAACGTTGTAGCGATTAACATATCTCTTATAAAACTTAAAATTCTAGAAAACAAAATCACAGTGCTATTTATAAAAAAAGGTTTAAAAAGATTCATATATTATTTCCTCCTATATTTTTTAGAGAAATATTTGAATCAAAATGTATTTCAATTACTTAATTTTAAAATAATCGGTGTGTTTTTTAAAAAATTAAAAAAACTCAATAAAGCAAGTAAATATAATGCATACTTATACTCTAGTAATAACTTTTTACTATAATGTGTAACATTTGTTATTTATCATTAAAAGTTGTTTTAGTTGAAAATTGGTTATTAAATACAAATAAGATAAATTTAAAATTTATTTTTTTAAAGTTAAAATACAGATATTAAAAAAACGTTCTTACATTTTCATCGTATTTATACTAATAATTTTACGTTTCCATCATTATCAAGTTGACCTGTGACTATATTACCTGAATATAAAATAACTTTTACTTTATTTCCTATACAAGTATTATTTAAAGCGATTCCAATAGTTGATATGTATATATTTAAAGATTTAAAAAAAACTTTTACTATATCATTTTTTTTTATAACAATAATAGGTTTTAAAGTAGAGCTAGTAATTATTTGATGGGAGTGCATACTTTGATTTATTGTTTTGTTAAGTATTAAATATTTATCTAGAATAGCATCTTGTGGTAAACTGTCGAAATTTCCAATTTTAGATATAAAATTATTATTATTTAAAATAGAATATTTTTCTAGTTTCTTATTAGTTAAAAAATAACATCCAATAATTTTAATATATATATTTATTTGCATTGTTTTTTCTGCAGTTGCCATTAATATTTTTGTATTTCCCCATTTTTTATAATGATAAGGAAGAATAAATCGTGGATTATATGGTGTGTCACACAATTTTTTTTTAGTTAGTATTTTTAAATCAATATGATTTAAATAGATAGGGTCATTTCTTTTTAAGAAATTTATAATTTTTTTTGATAATTCTGAAGAAAATGCGTTATTTAGACTAATTAAGAATATAATTATGCATATAAAAGATTTTGTCTTATAATGATTCATAGAATTTTTTTAATATATTAATTAATTTTAAATGTTAATTGTATTTAAAAACATAAATGTTAGTTTTAATTAAAAACTTATTATTTTATAATATGATTAAGGAACTTTATGATTTCTAAATTAGACACATATTTTAAAAATGATAAATTGATGTTAGAGTTATTAACATTAAAAGAAAGTAGTATAGCTAGTAATATAGCTAATATTGATACTCCTAATTATAAAAAAATAAATGTAAATTTTTTAGATGAATTTAAAAAAAAAGTAAAGGATTTAATTTACATAAAAAAAAATAATTCTGCTGTAAACAGTAAAAAAAAAAATTTTATTGAGATTTATAAGGAAAACTTAAAACAAAGTATATCAGTAGATAAAACTATTGATGAAAACTTTACTTTTAATGAAAAGAATTTACATTCTAACATACAAAATTCGTTGTTTAACGATATTAAAAATAGTATTGAAAATATTGATGAAAAGAATAATTTATTATATCAAGAAATAACTGATTCTATGCTAAAAAATGTAATAGAATCAAACGATTCTAACTTAAATATTACAGATGACAATGATAATAGTAATGAAATTAATTTAACTCATGAGAGGATAAGTTTTGTTGAAACAGAACTAGAACATAAAAAAGAATTGGCTATTATAAAATATAAAATAGATAATATGCTAAAAGTTTTAGATTAATAAAAATTTAAAAATAAAAGTAAGGGTAAATAAAATGGATATATTTGATACATATAAAATATTAGGGTCTGCAGTAGAGTCGCAGGAATATAGTATGAATTTTTATGCTAAAAAAATGTCAAATATAGAACATTGTTCATATAAAAGAGAAAATAATAATTTATATAAACAAAAAAATGCTGTTTTTAAATTTAGTCCTATTAAAAACGATAATTCTTGTAAAATAGGAGGTGTTAAGTTAAAAATTGAAGAAAACAAAGTTGACGATGGTTTTGTAAGTAAAAGTTTAAAAAACAATAAGTTTAGCAATGAAAAGTATAATTCAATGTCAGATCTTGATTTTATTAATAATTATATAGGATTTATAGAATCTTCTAATCAGTATAAAATTGATTTGTCTATGTTGAATTCTAATAAATCTATTATATTAAATACTTTGTCTATTATCGAGAAATGATATACAATATATTTATAAAGCAATAGTCAACTAAACATTAAGTAATTTAAAAAATTATTTATATTTAAAAAATAAAAAAATAATTACATTTAAATAATGTAGTATATATTACTAAACCATTTTAAATAATTAAAAATTAAAAATCTTATTAAGGAGAGTTTTTATATGTCTTTAGAATCTCTTGAAAACTCAATTCAAAAATTTCATAATTCTATCCAATCTTTACAATCATCAACAATAAAACATAATCATAAAAATAAGGTAGCATCACAATACGAAGAATTAAACTTTCAATATAATAATGCAAATAACAGTCCATATAGAAGCGAGGCTAACTTTGGTTTTGAACAGTTAGACGAAAACGGAAGTTGTTTGTCTTTAAACAAAGTAGATAAGCATGCCAACCGAAATTTGTATACTAATATTAGTCCCAACGCTTATTTTAGGTTATCGGACAATAATGATTCTATCTTGTATACAAAACAAGGACATTTTTTAATAAATGAACATGGAGATGTAATAACAGAACAAGGATACCGGTTAACGGGATATAATATTAAAGGGTGCAAGAAAGTATCAGAATTTATAGATAGTTCTATTCCTAAAAATTTAAATCTTTCTAATGCATACAAAATAGACTATAAGCCAACTACTAAGTTAGCATTATTTTCATATTTAAATATGAATGCTCCTATTTTTACTAATTTTTCCTATGATTATAGAAATGAATCAACATGTACTAATAATATAAAAACAGTTATTTACAATAAAGACGGAAAAGAATGTATTGTAGATTTAAATATATTAAAAACTGGTAATAGAGAATGGACTGTTTCAACTTCTATTCATGATGATAGTCAAACAGCATCTGAAATTCCTAACATTTTTAAAAATGAAAATTATTATCAAGGAAGTGATGGAAAAACAGTTGTTTGTGATCCGTTTACTTTTAAATGCGACGAAAATGGAAACATCATAAACTCAAAAAAATTAATAAATATCACTTCTTCAGATAAAAGATATGTTACTCCTTTATCTATAAATTTAGAAAGCGTAAGAATACGTAACAATTATAATATACCTAGAGACTATACTCATGTTCAGGCAAACGGATTTCCTGAAGGTACTTTAAATAAATTTATGATAGATAGCGAAGGGTTAATATCAGGATATTATTCTAATGGAAAAAAATTACAATTAGCACAGATGTCTATTTTAGAAGTCAGTGACCCAAACATTTTATCAACAGTATCTCAGAACATATCTAGTCTTATAGCGAAAGAAAACGAAGATAATCAAGATAGAAAAATCGCTATTGATTATAGTGATGGTCATAATTTAGATAATAAACAAATCTCTAATTTACAATTAGATCATAATGAAGAAAAAAATTCTAAAATAGACATTATTACAGTTGATAAAAACAATAATATATCAAGCATATTTACAAGCTAAATGAAATACGATTAATTTTAAAAAAATATAATAGTTAATTAATTTTATTTAAATATTTAAATATATTTAATATAATAAGAAAAAAATAAATGAACTCTGGAATAAATGCAGTATTAGAAGCTGCTAAAAATACCGTAATTCAACATGAAATCTTATTAAATAATTTATCTAATATTGATACAACCGGGTTTAGAGAACAAACTTTTTCTTTAATTCTAGATAAAAAAAAGAATAATGTCCTTAAAAATAAAGAATACTACTTAAAACCAGTAGTTTCTTATAGTGATAAACCCGGAAGTATACAAGAAACTAATAGATTATTAGATATTGCTCCTTTGCAAAATTATTGGATAACTCTTAAAAATCCTATTTTGAATCAAGAAATGTATACTAGAAACGGCCACATGAGTATTGATTCAAAAAATAGACTTACTGTAAACAACTATTTAGTTTTAGGTGAAAAAGGTTATATTGTAATTCCTAATTATGAAAATATAAATTTTTTAGAAGACGGAACTATCATATATACAATAAAAGGAAAAAAAAAATATTTAGGAAAATTAAAGTTAACCTGGTTAAGAAGTAAAGACGTAAAAAAAAATGGATATAGTTTTTGTTATGACATTTTCAATAAAACAATAGAAAATAAAAAAATAAAAGAAAATAACGAATTAATGAATGAAAAAAAAATAAAATCGAAATCGTTAGAAACTAGTAATGTAGATTTAACAAAAAATTTATTACAATCTATTGATTGTTGTAGAAAATTTGATTTTTATACCAGTATTGTTGGACATGATATAGAAAATAACAATCTTTTAAACAAATTCGTAGACATTAATAGTTAAAATATAGGAAAAAAAGATATGTTCGCTTCTTTATGGATTGCAAAGACTGGATTAGATGCTCAGCAATTAAATATGAATGTTATTTCTAATAATTTAGCTAATGCTAATACAAACGGATTTAAACGTTCTAGAACTATGTTTGAAGATCTAATGTATCAAAACATAAGATCTCCTGGTGAAACGTCTTCTCAAAATTCTATTTTCCCTTCTAATTTACAAATTGGTACAGGTGTTAGACCTATTTCTACAGAAATTATTGACACACAAGGAAATTTAACTCCTACTAATTCATTTAAAGATTTAGCAATCGATGGTAATGGTTTTTTTCAAATAATATTACCTAATGGAAAAATGGCGTATACAAGAGATGGTGCATTTAATATTAATCAAGATAATCAATTAGTCACTAACTCAGGATTTCCTGTACAACAAGAATCTGGAATTATTTTTCCAAATAACTTAGTTAACGATCCTACTATAGGATTAGATGGTTCTGTAACAGTAAATCTATCATCTGAAGAAAATGGCACTCCTGAACATATAGGACAAATAAACTTATTTCATTTTTCTAACACTTCTGGATTATCTAATATTGGTAATAATTTATTTGTTGAAACGCCTTCTTCTGGAAGTGCAATAGAGAGCAAACCAGGAACTGAAGGAACAGGAAGTATAAAATCACATTTTTTAGAATCTTCTAATGTAAATATAGCTGAAGAATTAGTAAATTTAATACAAATACAAAGAGCATATGAAATTAATGGAAAAGCTATATCTAGTGCAGATCAAATGTTACAAAAATTATCTCAGCTATAATAAATATACATATATTATTAGTTATAAGATGTAGTTTTAATATTAAAAAAAGGTATATTTCATTGTTTAAATCATTTTTTAAAACACCTAAATGGTTTTTTTTAGTTACAACTATTTTAGTACTAAATGGTTTTTCTTTATATACAAGTGAAAATTATGTAAATTCAGAGATAAAAAATTATAAAAAAGCCAATTATGATTTTTTAAAAAAAATTAATGATTTATCATTATTTGAAAGTTTAAAAAATAAAGAAAGCAACCTATCCAATCCTTTTTTAAATGAGAAAAGAATATATAAGATAGGAGAAACTATTACGTTGTTATTAGAAGAAAATGTCAGTGCAAGTAATAGTTCTATGTCTTCTTTAACAAGAAATGGAAATAGTAAAGTAAATATAAATTCCTTTCCGAATCCGTTAGATTTTTTATTAAATTCAAAAATAAATAGATCTAGAGCAGAAATAAATAGTGAATCTAAAAATAATTTTTCTGGAAAAGGAAATACGTTTTCAAAAAACACTTTTACAGGCATTATTACTGTTACCATAACCGATATATGTAAAAATGGAAATTTAAAAATATTTGGACAAAAGCAAATATCTATAAATCAAGAATCAGAATTCATTCGTTTTTCTGGAGTAATAAATCCTAAAAATATTAGTGCAAATAATGTAGTAAAGTCACATGATGTAGCAAATGAAAAAATAGAATATTATAATAATGGAAGTATTGAACAAAATAGTAAAATTAGTTGGATGCAAAAACTATTCCTTTATTTTTTTTCAAGTTAGAGTAGCATTTAAAAAAATGATAAATGTTACATAAAAAATTTTTTTTATTATAATAATTAAAATTGTTAATTTTTTAAATTCTATTAATTATAGAAAAGTTATATTTTTAAACATTCTAACTTATCTAATAGAATTTTTTAAAAAAAGGTTTTATATGTATAAAAAATCATTTTTTTCAACTTTTTTTATAGTTATTTTTTTTATTTTATTTTCTTTTTCTTATGCTCAAACAATCAATAAATTAACTACTATTGAAGGAGTTAGAGAAAACGAATTAATTGGATATGGTTTAGTAGTTGGGTTACCAGGAACAGGTGATTCTGTTAAACAATCCCCTTTTACTTTTCAAACACTTTATAATTTACTACATAAATTAGGAATAAATGTATCTGAAAAAAACAAGTGTTTAGATTCTAAAAATACTGCTTCAGTAGTAGTTACTGCTACATTACCTCCTTTTATTAGATCTGGACAAAAAATCAATGTAGAAGTTTCATCTATTGGAAACAGTACTAGTTTGTCAGGAGGTACGTTATTGTTGACACCTCTTCTTGGATTAGATAATAAAACATATGCTATAGCACAAGGAAGTATTCCTTTTTTTAATGAAAAGAAATTTAGTAAGGCAATTGATCGTCATAATTTTATTGTTAATTCACGAAATAATAATGTAGCAATTTTAAAAAATAGTGCTATTGTTGAAAAGTCAATAGATAACATGTTTGGAAATAAAAATTTTATTAATTTTCAACTAAATAAACCCGATATTATTATTGCACAGAAGATAAGCGATCGTATTAACGTTTCTTATAAAAACGCATCTTTTGTATTAAATCCGAATATAGTTCAAGTAAACACAAATAATAAAAGTTGTAAAAATGTTATAAACATGATTTCTAATATAGAAAAGATGTTTATAAATACAAATATAAATGAACCAAAAATTATTATAAATAATAGAACAGGATTAGTAATATCAAATTCAGATATAAAAGTAGGTTCATGTACTATTTTAAGTAAACATTTTTCATTACTTATAAATACTAACAAAAACAATATTCCATGTTTTTCTAATCAAGAAAAAAACAATATTTTATCAAAAAAAACTAATAGTCAAACAAAAAACTATAATGATGAATTCAATACAGTATTGATAAATAACACTGTTGATATACATGTTATATTATCTGTTTTAAATAAATTTCATATAACTCCAGCTGAAATAATTTCTATTCTTACGTCCATGAAAGATGTTGGAGCGCTTCCAGCTACTTTAGAGATAAGAAAACAATAATGAAAATTGAAAATAATAGTATAGATTTGATTAAAAATAATTATAAACATAGTAAATCACATTTAAATTATTTAGTAAAAACTAATAATTCAAAAAAAAAAATAAATTTAAAGAATAAAAATTCTATAACAAAATCTATTGAAATGATATTCATAAATATGGTTTTATCCAATAAAAACATTTTTTATTCTGAAAATACTCTGTTTAACTCCGATCAAATGAAAATGTTAAATAGTATGTATACTTATCAATTGTCTAGTGTTTTATCTAAAAAAGGATTTGGATTAGAAAATTTTTGTGTAAAAAAAACTAGTTAAAAAACCAGAAAAATAAATAAATTATACATCTAAGAAATAACTTTTTATTTAAATTAGTTCAAATTATGTTTAATATATTAAATTCGTATTTAGATTCTTAGTATAAATAAAAGTTGTTTTTTTTATTTAAATTTTTATTTTTAAAATACTGAATTATGTAATAGTTTTTTTGTTAAATAAATAACTTTTATTTATATATTAGTAGTACAGTATACATAGAAATAAAATTCAATTTTTATTTGTTAGATAAAAATATTTTAAATAAGAATGTAATTAATTTTACCATTTCGGTATTACTTTTTTACTTTAATAGAAATTCAAATTTAATAGATCATATTATATTATATTTTAGAATAATAATATTTGTACTATATTAGAAATAGAATTATACATTATTTAAAAAATAGAAAAATAAAAATATTCGTATTATAACAGTGTTTATTTTACTAAAATTATTAATTTTTATTTTTAATAAATAGAAAAAATAACATTTATATACTATTAATTTAGTTACTACATTAGATTTTATTTCAAATAAACTATTTATTGAAGTCGTTTTTATTCTTTTTATTAAAGGATTTATTTAAAAAAACTAAATGATTTAGAAAAACTATTTTAGAGAAACACAATATGGAGTTTAAAAAAAAAATATATAAAAGATTAGTCATTGATGACAATATGATAAATAGAAGAGTAGATAATATTATATTTAATTTATATAAAAATGTTCCTAAAAGTATGATTTATAGGTTAATAAGAACTGGAAAAATTAGAATAAACACACAAAAAATCAAACCATTTTATAAGTTAAAAAAAGGAGATATAGTACATCTTCCTCTAATTAACATAACAAATGAAGTAAAAAAAAAAATAATTTTATGTAAAACTATAAAAAAAACTATTTTGTCCAGCATAATATATGAAGATGAGTTTCTTGTTATAATTAATAAACCTGCAGGAATAGCTGTTCATGGAGGTAGCGGAGTAAAATTTGGTATAATTGAAATTTTTAGACATATTAGGCCAAAAAATAAATATCTTGAATTAGTGCATAGATTAGATCGTGAAACTTCTGGAATATTAATAATTGCAAAAAAATATTCTTCTTTAAAAGAATTACATGAACAATGGATTAATAATAAAATTAAAAAGAAATATATTAGTATAGTTCATGGACATTGGCCTAAAAGTCAAATAAATATTACTCAACCATTATTAAAAAAATTTCATTCTAGTAAAAAACGAGCGGTTATTGTAAGTAATAAAGGGAAATTTGCAAAAACATTTTTTTTAATAAAAAAATATTATACTAATACTACTTCTATGGAAGTGACACCTATTACTGGTAGAACTCATCAGATTAGAGTACATAGTTCTTTTTTAGGATTCCCAATAATATTTGACGAGCGGTATGGTGATAATAAATTAGATAAACTTTTATTTAAAAAAAATAAGAATATTTCTTTATTTCTTCATGCTTCTAGTATACAGTTTAAACATCCTGATAATAAAAAAAATTTTTTTATAAAAGCTCCATTATCAAAAACATGGATTAATTATGAAAAAAAGTTATAGTTAATTGAATAAAATTTGAAATAATTATACGTACTTTTATAAATGCATATAATCGCATATTATTGTTTTTAATTATCTTAATAACATTAAATCTTTTAAAGATAAAGGATAAATATGGCAGTTCAAAAAAATAAACCTTCTCGTTCAAAACGTGGAATGCGTAGATTACATGATAAAATTTTTTCTCCTTCTATATCTAAAGACAGAAACTCACATGAGTTACATATAAGACATAATATTACTACAAAAGGTAACTATAAAGGAAAAAAAGTAATTAGCAAAAAGTAAAAGCATTTCTAATTTTTAACAAATAGTTAACAAATAAAAATACAACATTATTAATTATTTTCTAATCAAATATTAGATATTGTTAAAAAATATGTTTTTCGTTGTTATTTTTTATTGATGACATTGAAAACAATATTTAATTTTTTATATAAATAAGTTTATTTTTTTAATAAGATTTGTATATATCAGATTACGTATTATATAGTACATTATTTTTTATTGTATTGAATTTTACTAATTTTATAAATGCAAATTGTTTTACATGCATAAAGTTATTTAAAATATAGAAGGTAACATGTTATTCGCAATGATTTTTCCTGGACAAGGTTCTCTTAATGTATTTAATAGTTTTAAACATTTAAACTCAACTAATTTAAAAATTGCAAAAGATACGTTTGAAGAAGCTTCAGAAATTATAAAGTTGAATTTATGGAATATTTTTTCAAAAAAAAAATATTTCTATATTAGAAATAAAAACTATTCTTACAAACAAATAGTAATTTTAACAACATCTGTAGCTATTTATAGAATATGGATAACTATTACAGGAATCAATCCAACAATAATGGCCGGACATAGTTTAGGAGAGTATTCAGCTTTAGTATGTTCTAATACATTGAATTTTGCAAAAGCAGTAGAAATTATACATTCAAGAGAAAAAATAATGGATTTTGCATGTAAGAATTTTAAAGCTAGTATGTTAACAATAATAGGATTAAAATTAGAAAATATAAAAAAATTAATTGTTTTAAATTTTAATAATCCAGTAATTTCTATAGCATGTATAAATTCTAAAAAAAATATAGTTGTTTCAGGAAAAATGAAATATATAAAAAAAATGCAATTATTATGTAAAGAACATGGAGCAACATTTACAAAAATGCTTCCTGTTAATACTGCTGCACATTCATATCTAATGAAACCAGCAGCTAAATATTTATATAAATTAATTAAGAAAGTTAAGTTTTATGATCCTATATGTCCGATAGTTAACAACACTTCTATAAAATGTGAAACATCTTCTATTTTTATAAAAAAGTCTTTAATTCAACAATTGTACAAACCAGTTAGATGGATAGAAATTATACAATTTATTTTTTCTAAAAAAATAAATTTTTTCTTAGAAATAGGGGCTTCTTCCATTTTAACTCAAATTAATAAAGATATATATGGTACTACTAACATTTCATTATATAAAATGAGTAATTTTTTAAAAGCATTTAAAATTTTAAGTAAAAAATCATGAACTTTTTAGGTAAAATAGCAATAGTTACAGGTGCTAGCAGAGGAATAGGAAAATCAACGGCAATTATGCTAGCAGAAAAAGGAGCTACAGTTATAGGAACTTCTAGTACTAAGGAAGGTGCTGATAGTATTAAATATTATTTAAAAAAAATGTCAGGAGATGGAGTTGTATTAGAAATCACTAATATTTATTCAATAAAAAAAGCAATTAAATATGTATTAAAACATTTTTGTTGCATTGATATTTTAATAAATAACGTTGGAATTGTAGAAGATAATTTTTTATGCAAAATGACGTTTTTTCAGTGGGAAAAAGTATTGAGGGTTAATTTAAGTTCTGCTTTTTATATTTCTAAATTAGTAGTTCCGTTAATGAAAAAAAAAAAATATGGAAGAATTGTAACAGTAAGTTCAATAGTCGGATTTATTGGTAATATTGGACAAATTAATTATGCTTCTTCTAAATCCGGATTAATTGGTTTTAACAAATCTATGGCTTTAGAATTATCTTCTAAAAATATAACCGTTAATATTGTCGCTCCAGGTTATATAAAAACAGATATGACCGTAGGAATTAAAAAAAAAGTATTAAACAAAATACCAATGAAAAAATTTGGAACTAAAGAAGATGTTGCTAATGCTATTATTTTTTTGTCTTCAGATTGTGCAAAGTATATTACTGGTCAAACATTACATGTAAATGGTGGACTCTTTATGAATTAAAAATATAAGATATACTATTTAATATATATTTAGGATATATAATTTATGAAAGATATAGAAAAAGAAATAAAAAAAATTGTTTCAGAACAACTTGATATAAAACAAGATAAATTATCTGTAAAATCTTCTTTTTCAAAAGATTTAGGAGCAGATTCTTTAGATATAATAGAACTTATTATGTCTATAGAAGAAAAATTTGGAGTTAATATTTCAGATGAAGAAGCAGAAAAAATTACTACTTTACAACATGCTATTGAATTTGTTAAAAATTATAAATTTTCTTTAAATAATTAAATTTCTAGTTTTTTATCATTAAAAGTTATTTTATTGTAAGAACAAGATAATTATAAATTTTTTTTTTATTAGGAGTGAATATTTTTATATTATATTAATTTTTAAATATTAAAAATATGTTATTTATTTAATATTCAATATGTTTACGTAAAATGTTAAGTATATAATTTTTAATTTAAAATCAATTTTTGTATAAATTAAAATTATTTGTTTTTTTATAGTCTATTGTTTATATTAAAAGTATTTTTTTTTAAATATTAAAAAAAATAAAATTATAAATCTTAGCTTATTTTTATATATTTATGCTGTATTGCAAAATAAAATTTTTAATTTAATTAATATGTTTTAATTTTATAAAAAGAAAATAGATATGATGAGAAATAAATTTATAGTAGTAGAAGGTATAGAAGGATCCGGAAAAACTACAGCGGTAATGCACATAAAGAACATTTTAATGGATTTTGGTATTAGAAATGTTATTTCTGTAAGAGAACCAGGTAGTACTGCATTAGCAGAAGAAATAAGATGTTTGGTAAAAAAAAAATTTAATAATGATTTAATTACTATCAATACAGAATTGTTATTAATGTATGCAGCAAGGACTCAATTAATTGAAAGTATTGTTAAACCACGACTAAAAAAAGGAGATTGGGTTATAGGAGATAGACATTATTTTTCTTCATATGCTTATCAAGGAACATTTTCAAAAAGCATTAAGAAAAAAATTTCTATTTTACAGTCTATGTTTTTTGGATCTTTTAAACCTAACTTAACTTTTTTTTTAAATATATCTCCATATACTAGCATGAAAAGAATAAAAAAAAGAACATCATTGGATAGAATAGAAATGAATAATATTGATTTTTTTTCTAAAGTTAGACTAGAATATTTAAAGTTAGTAAATAAACATAGTAACTGTATTATTATAGATGCTGAAAAAAAAAAAAATGAAGTTCATAAAGAAATAAAAACTAAATTGTATACATGGATTAAAAATTATGAATAATGAGTATCCGTGGATAGTTAGTTTATATGAGAAAATAATTAATCAATATAGACAAGGTTATGCAAACAAATCTATTGTAATTAATTCTATGATAGGTACTGCATGCTCTGTTCTAATATGGGATATTAGTAAATGGATATTATGTGAAAAAAAAAAACATATATATAGTTGTAACCAGTGTTTTTCATGCAATTTAATGAAATTAAAAAATCATCCAGATTTTTATCTTATAGATTTAAAGAAAGAAAAATCTGATTCTTATATAGAAAAATCTATTGAATTAGTAAAAAAAGTTATTTTTAATACATCTCATCAGAATAGTGCTAAAATTATTTTTTTTTCTAATAGTCACAATATACCTGTCTCTTTTATTAACATTTTACTAAAAATAGTAGAAGACTCCTATTCTAACACTTTTCTTTTTATAAAAAACTATTTTTCTGATATTTTACCAACGATTTTTATTGGTCGTTGTATTACGTACAATTTATTTTTTTCCATAAATGATAAGAAAAATATACTATGGTTACAAAAAAAAACTCATTCTTCGCTAAAATTATGTACGATTATGTTAAAATTGAGTAATGGATCTCCATTAGTTGCATTTCATATGTTGAAAATTACACTCTTAAAAAAAAGAGAATCGTTTTATAAACAATTTTATTTTTGTTTAAGAAAAAAAAATTTTTTTTTATTGTTTTCCTTTTTTAAAGAAATAAACTTTAATTTAATTATTTTGTGGATTTATTCTATTTTAATAGATTCTATAAAAATAAAGTATTTAGATGAATCTTGTTTAATTAATCTAGATCAAAAATTATTAATTTTAAAAATTTCTTTTAAATATTCAGTTAAAAAGTTAAATTTGAGTATATATTCTTGGTTCAAATGTAGATTTAATCTAATAAATGTTATTGGAATAGATAAAAATGTGTTAATTGCAAATGAATTGCTAAAATTTGAAAAAAATTTTTTTCATATTTAATATTCACTTAATTAAAGAGAGAAAATATATGTTTTTAGTAGATTCTCATTGTCATATAGATGATTTAGATTATAAAAAATTGCACTTGAACGTAAACGATGTTTTAGATAAAGCAAAAAAAAAAATGTTCATGCAATTTTAGCAGTTTCGATTTCACTAGAAAAATTTAAAAAATTTATTCTAGTAGACACATTATGTTCAAAAGTTTGGTATTCATGTGGAATACATCCTTTGTATTGTAGCAATGATAATTCTATTTTAGAATTAGAAAAATTTGCTAATAACCGAAAAGTAATAGCAATAGGAGAAACAGGATTAGATTATTATCATCATAGAAAAAATGTAAATCTTCAAAAAAAATTTTTTAGACAGCATATTAGAACTGCTCTTAAACTTAATAAACCATTAATAGTTCATACGAGAAATTCTAGTTCAGATGTTTTAAAAATATTAAAGGAAGAAAAAGCACATATTTGTAAAGGAGTTATACATTCTTTTACAGAAAGCAAGTCAATAGCTAAAAAGTTTTTAGATATGAATTTTTTTATTTCTTTTTCTGGAATTACAACATTTAAAAATGCACAACATTTGCTAGAAGTTGTGAAGTTTATTCCAATAGAAAGAATGTTGATAGAAACAGACTCTCCTTATCTGACTCCTGTTCCATATCGTGGAAGAGAAAATCAACCTGCTTATTTATATAATATAGCAAATTATTTATCTAAAATAAAAAATATGAATTTAAATATTTTTTCAGCAATTACTACAAAAAATTTTTACAGATTATTTTTTAAACATAACAAGTAATGTTTTAAAAAAGTATGATTTTTGCAATTTTATTGAATTAATTTTAAATATTAAAAATTATTTAATTATTAATTTTATATGTTAATTGTTTTTTGATCTACAGTGATAGAGGATAATACAGTTTATGTTACAAAATGCATTTTCAAGTTTTCAAAAAATTGGAAAATCTTTAATGTTGCCAGTTTCTGTTCTTCCAATTGCAGGTCTTTTTTTAGGCATAGGATCTGCAAATTTTTCTTGCATTCCAGAAATTGTTTCTAAAGTTATGATTGAAGCAGGAAGTTCTGTTTTTTCTAATATGTCAGTTATTTTTTCTATAGGAGTAGCGTTAGGTTTTACTAAAAACGATGGAGTAGCTGCATTATCAGCCGTTGTTTCTTATGGAATTATGAAAAAAACAATGTTTGTTTTTACTCCATTTTTTTTGAATCAGTCATTAAATAATGCATCTTTAAATTATTTTTCTGATACAGGAATATTAGGTGGTATTCTTGTTGGAGCAATGACTGCATATTTATTCAATATTTTTTCTAAAATTCAGCTTCCAGAATATTTAGGATTTTTTTCTGGAAAAAGATTTATTCCAATGATTACAGGTATTTTTTCTGTTTTTTTAGGAATATTACTTTCTACAATTTGGCCTGCAGTAGGACAGATAATTCAAAATTTTTCTTTATGGGCGGCTTATCAAAGTCCAGAAATAGCATTTGGAATTTATGGTTTGGTAGAGAGAATGCTTGTTCCTTTTGGATTACATCATATATGGAACGTTCCTTTTCAAATGCAAATTGGAGAATATGTAAATTCTTCTGGTAAAGTTTTTCATGGCGATATAGCTAGATATATGGCTGGAGATACTACAGCTGGAAGATTGTCTGGTGGTTTTTTATTTAAAATGTATGGATTACCGGGCGCTGCTATGGCTATTTGGCAGTCGGCTAAAATTAAGTATAGAAAAAAAGTAGCAGGAATTATGATTTCAGCTGCTTTAACTGCTTTTGTAACTGGAATTACAGAACCAATTGAATTTTCTTTTATATTAGTAGCTCCTATATTATATATAATACATTCTATTCTTTCTGGATTAGCTTTTACTATTTGCGTGTTATTGGATATGAGAGCTGGAACTAGTTTTTCACATGGAATTTTAGATTTTTTAATACTGAGTGGAAACAGTCATAATTTATGGTTATTTCCAATTATTGGGATATTATATACTATAGTTTATTATATTATTTTTTATTTTTTTATAATAATTTTTGATTTAAAAACTCCTGGAAGAGAACATTTTTCAGAAGCATTAAAATCTGAAAATATAGAAAAAATAGTTTCTAAAATAGTAGATTCTTTTGGAGGAGTTGAAAATATTATCAGTATAGATGCTTGTATAACACGTTTAAGAGTATCAGTAAAAGATAGTACTAAAGTGAATCAAATACAGTTAAAAAAAATTGGTGCTTTAGGAGTAATAATTTCAGGATCAGGCATACAAGCTGTTTTTGGAACAAAATCAGATAATATTAAAACAGCTATTGATGAATATATAAAAAATTATAAAATTAAAAAAAATAAATATTTATCTATATAGTAATGCATATAATTATAATTAGCGAATAATTAACTTTATATGATTAATGTCAACTATAATAGAACTATTTGTTTTATATGAGGATCATATGGATAAAAGTGATAAAAAAAAATCTATTATTTTTAAAAATATAGTATTACGTAAATCTTTTGCGATTATTGTACATCAAGATGAATTAGTAACAGCATTTGAAGACAAACATAAGTTGGCTCCGATACATATTTTAATTATTCCTAACAATTATATAGAATCGATGAATTATGTTACGTTTGAAAATAAGTTATTACTTGGACATATGTTTTATACAGCTACAAAATTAGCTAAAAAGTTTAACATATCTGAAAATGGATATAGATTAATTGTTAATTGTAATGAAAATGGAGGTCAAGAAATTCCTTATTTACATATTCATTTATTAGGAGGTAAAAAGTTAAGCAAACATTTTTGTTAAAATAATAGTACAAAATTAATTATATAGATTATATACGTATGTAAATGTTTATGTTTAGTTTAAGAAATTTAATTTTAAATAATTATTCTTTATAGTATGTAACAATAGTTAATAATTTTAAATTGTATAACAATGAATTCATTTATCAACATAAAATATATATATAATATTATATATATAATTAATTAAGTATTAACATTTAGAGTTATATATATATAGAGTAATTTTCTATTAAAAACTAGAGTTTTTCACCGTTCTTGGAAATGGAATTAAATCTTTTACGTTAGACATACCAGTAATATACGACATTAATCTTTCAAATCCTAATCCAAATCCAGAATGGGGAACTGTTCCATAATTTCTCAGATCTCTGTACCATTGATAGTCTTCTTTATTTAAACCACATTCATTGATACGTTGGTCTAGAATTTTAATTCTTTCTTCTCTTTGCGAACCTCCTATAATTTCGCCTATTTCAGGAAATAGTATATCCATAGCAGCTACTGTTTTTTTATCTTTATTTATTCTCATATAAAAAGGTTTTAATAATTTCGGATAATTTAGTATTACTACTGGATTATTAAAACAATTTTCTACTAAGTATTTTTCATGAAGAGAAGATAGATCTATTCCAAAACAAATGTTATCAGTTTTAAACTGATTAGAACTTTTTAATATTTCAATCGCATCTATGTAATTAATTTGAAAAAAATTATTTTCTATACAATATGTTAATTTTTTAAACAACTTTTTTTTTAAAAATTTTTCTAAAAAATAAATATCGTCAGCATTATTTTCTAAAACTTTTTTAATAACATATTTTACTGTATTTTCAGATAATTTTATAATATCGTTCAAATTTGAAAAAGATTGTTCAACTTCTAGCATCCAAAATTCTGATAAATGACGACTAGTATTAGAGTTTTCTGCTCTGAAAGTAGGTCCAAAATTGTAAACCTTGGACATAGCACAAGCATACGATTCTAAAGTGAGTTGTCCTGACACAGTTAAAAAAGATTCTTTTCCAAAAAAGTCTTCTTTGTAGTTTACATTTTTAGATATATCTTTAGGAATTTTGTTAAAATCTAGTGTAGACACACGAAACATGGATCCGCTACCTTCTGTGTCTATACTTGTAATAATAGGAGTTGGAATCCAATAATATTCATTTTTAAAAAAAAAATTATGCAATTCAAATGAAAGAGTGTTTCTAATTCTACAAATTGATCCAATGACATTAGTTCTAGCTCTTAAATGAGATACTTCTCTTAAATATTGAGTGGTATGATTTTTAGAAGAAATAGGATATTTTTTGGGATTATTTACCCATCCTAAAACAGTAATGGTTTGTGCTTTAATTTCATATTTTTGTGATTTTCCTTTTGATAACACTAATGTACCAATTATTGATACAGAACAACCAGCAGTTAAACATAATATTTCTGTATGATAGTTTTTTGCAGAAGAATGAGCTACTATTTGAATAGTATGTAAACAAGATCCATCGTATACATTAAGAAATGAAATTCCTATTTTTGAACTCCTTCGAGTTCGAATCCATCCTTGTATTTTTATTTTTTCATTAATTTTTATTTTTTCCATTAATATAAGTTTAATCGGGGTTACCATAAGATTTTTTCATCCTAAATTGAAAATCAAAAAAAATAAATATTTTTGTTTTATACTAATATAGTTTTAACAATGTAAAAAATCATATAAAAAAACAAAATTAGTTTTATATTTATTTATAAATAGAATTTTATGTAGAAATATACATATACAAAAATTAAAGGAAATAATTTAATTTTTTCTTTTATAAGATTAAACCTTTTAATTATTTTCTGTCTATCATAAAAATTAAAATAATATTAAATAATTATTTTTTAAAATGAAAATATATATAAAAAAATAAAAGAATATTATTTTATTGATATTTAATACTAGAAATGCAGTAAATAAACATTATTATATTACAATATATTTAACATAAGTAAGTATATGCAAAGAATATATAAAAATAAAAACGATATATATTTTTTTAGTATATGTTGTTTAAAATTTTGCAAATTAATCAAAAATATTTTATTTCTAAAAAAGTTTAAAAATAATTCAATTTTTAAAAATATTTTTCTATTTATAAATTAAGAAAGTTGAGTAAATTTAAAAAAACAAATAAAACAATTGTTTTAATAAACTTAACATATACATATGTATATGTATATGTATATGTATATGTATATGTATATGTATATGTATATGTATATACTATTTATACAAGTTTTACTTAGTAACTTTATTATTATTGTTGTTCATACAGATTAGAGAGCAATGTGATTTTAACTGATCAACGCATGAATCGCATTGGATAATTAATTTATGGCAAAAATTATTAATGCAGTTTCTATATTTATCACTAGATTTTTTACAATTGTAACAGTAAGATAAAACTTTTTGAGTAATTTTTTCTATCATACGTTCATCGAACACAAAGTTAGATCCTAAAAAACTAATCTTACAATTTTTTTTATTTGAATCATTTACATATCTTATAATTCCTCCTAAAATATGATAAATTTTTTTAAATCCATTCAACAACATCCAAGATGTTGCTTTTTCGCAACGAATTCCTCCAGTGCAATACATAACTATATTTTTTTTTTTAAATTTATTTAAAAAAGAAACAGAATTACTTATTTGTTGTTTAAATGTTTTTCCTGGAATTCGTATAGATCCTTTAAAATGACCTACATTAAATTCATAGTCGTTTCTAACATCTACAAAAATGGTATTAGGATCATTTATATGTTTATTTACCTGCATATAATTTAAATATGTTCCTTTTTTTTCATTATTAAAATTAGGAATATCAATTCCATCTGACACTAATTTTTTACGTACTTTAACTTTTAGCATCCAAAAAGATAAGTTTTTATTATCTATAGCTATATTTAGATACACATTTTTCAACTTTTTATGTAAATTATAGATAAAGTGTTTTACTTTAGTAAATTTACGGTAAGGAATACTTATTTGTGCATTTATTCCTTCTATAGATACATATATTCTTCCAAAAACATTGCATTTGAAAAAGTATAAATATAATTTATTTCTAACTTGAAGTGGATTTTCTACGTAAAAATATTTATAAAACGAAATAGTAATTCTACAATGATGAAGATAAACTTCTTTCTTTTTTAAATCTTTTCTGCAAAAAATATTATTTAGCTTAAAATTCATTATTTACCTTATAACTTTAAACATAAGTTTTTGTATCTAAAATATTTTTATATGTACAAACATAGTAATTTGTACTAACTGATAATTACTTTTTAAAAACAAAATAAATTAGTAATTTATTATATTTAACTTAACAATTCATTTTTTTCATTTTTTAATTTCAATAAATATATTTTTTCTTTTATTAAAATGTTTTTTGGAGCTTTTTTTAAAAAATTTTTATCAGATAATTTTTTTTTACTAATTTTAATTTTTAAATTTATTTTATTCAATTTTTTTATTAATAGATCATTGTTATATATAACTTTTTCTTTATGTTCTACAGGAATATAAAAAGTTATATTGTTTATTATTTTTTGTATATAATTATTCTTGTTATTTTTATTTTTTAAATTTTTCAAATACATTAAATTGGATAGTTTACATAAATATTTAGAATATTTTGTAATTATTTTTTCTCCTATTTTATCATGTGACTGAAAATACATAGATATTTTTATATTTTTTTTTATATTAAGTTCTAAACGAATTTTTCTAACAGAAGTTATAATTAATTTTAACCATTGCATTTCTATGATAGATTTTTTATCTATTAATATAGAATTAAATTTCGGAAACGGTTGTAACATAATAGATGTAAATGGTATTTTTTTTGCAATGCTAATTTCCTTCCAAATTATTTCTGTAATAAATGGAATAATAGGATGAGATAAGATTAAAAATTTTTCTAATATGTTTAGAGAAGTATATTCTATCTCTAACTTTTTTTCGTCATTAAAAAAATTTTTATTTATAAAAAGCTTAGAACATTCTAAATACCAATCACAAAAACAATTCCACAAAAAATTATATAATGCTTTAGAAGCTATATCAAATCTAAAGTTATTCAAATTGTTTTCATAATGTTTAACTAAATTATTAAATTTAACATTAATCCACTTGTTTAAAATGCACTTTGTTTCTATATTTTTTTTATACATATTCAATTTAGATAGATTTATTTTATTAATAATAAAACGACTGGCATTCCATAGTTTATTGCAAAAATTTCTATATCCTTTTAATTTATTCATATCCCAATTAATAAATCTATTATTAGATGCTATAGAAGAAAAAGTAAATCTTAATGCATCTGTACCCATAGCTTTAATACCTGATGGAAATTGTTTCTTTGTAAGATTTATAATAGTATTTAATGTATTAGATTTAATTAAATTACTAGTTCTTTTTTTAATTAAGTCTGGTAAATTGATTCCGTCAACCATATCTAAAGGATCTATGACATTTCCTTTTGATTTTGACATTTTTAATCCTTGTTCGTCTTTAATTAATCCAGTAATATATAATTTCTTAAATGGTACTTGAGGATTTCCATATTTATCTTTTATAAAATATAAAGTTAACATGATCATTCTGGCTATCCAGAAAAATATAATATCAAATCCACTTATTAGTACATTAGTAGAATGAAAAGTTTTTAATTCCTCCGTTTTTTTAGGCCAACCTAAAGTTGAAAAAGTCCATAAAGCTGAAGAAAACCAAGTATCCAATACATCTTTTTCTTGTTTTAAAGTGACAGATTGCTTAATTAAATATTTTTTTCTAATATCTTCTTCATTTTTTCCAACATACATTTTTTTTTCTTTGTCGTACCAAATAGGTATACGGTGTCCCCACCATAATTGACGAGATATACACCAATCTTGAATATTATTCATCCAAGAAAAATACATATTTGCATATTGTTCAGGAAATATTTTAATAGAATCATTTTTTACAGCTAAAATTGCTTTTTTTGATAGAGAATTAGTTTTTAAATACCATTGGCTTGTTAACATTGGTTCTATAATAGAACCGCTTCTGTCACTATATGCTTCTTTTCCTCTTAAATTGGTAGTCTTTGTTAATAATCCTAATTTTTTTATTTCTGTTAATATTTTTTTTCTTGCTTCAAGAATAGTCAAATATCGAAATATATCAGGAGTTTTTAAGTATTCCATATCTATTTTTTTTCCACAGTAATCATATGATTTCAATATATCTAAAATATATCCAGAAGAAGAAAAAATGTTAATTATAGGTAATTTATTTTTTATTGCTATAGAATAGTCTATAAAATTATGACCTGGGGTTATTTTTACGCATCCAGTACCTTTATCTATCTTAATTGAAGGATCTCCAATTATAGGAATAATTCGATTTATTATTGGAACAACTGCTTTCTTTCCAATAAAGTGGTTATTTTTAGAGTCTAATGGATTTATAGCTATAGCTACATCGCCTAATAATGTTTCAGGACGTGTAGTAGCTATTTCGATAAAATTAGTTGAAGATACATTTTGCGAGTTGTTTGTACAAATAGGATATTTTATATACCAAAACGTTTTATTTATTTCACGATATTCTATTTCTAAATCTGAAATAACAGTTTTTACTGTTGTATCCCAATTTACTAGACGTTTTTTTTTATAGATTAATTTATCATGATACAATGTTATAAATGCTTTTTGAACAGCTTTTGAAATTTTTGGATCTAATGTAAAACGTTCTCTTGTCCAATCTACTGAACAACCTAATCTTTTTATTTGATTATTTATGATTTTTTTTGTTTTCTTTATCCATTTCCATGCGATTTTAGTTAATTGTTCTCTTCGGTAATTTTTCGGAAATATACCTTTTTCTTCAATTATTTTTTTTTGAATAATAATTTGAGTAGCAATACCAGCATGATCAGTTCCCGTTTGCCATAAAGTATTTTTTCCTTTCATTCTATTATAACGTACTAGAATGTCCATTAATGTCTGCTGGAAAGCATGACCCATATGTAAATTTCCAGTTACATTTGGAGGTGGCATCATAATACAAAAACTTTTTTTGCTTTTGTCATTATTAGGTTTAAAAAAATTATTTTTTTCCCAAAAAGAATATATTTTTTCTTCAATTGATTTTGGATTATATTGATTTTTCATAGTAATTTATTAATATTTATTTTTAATATGCAATTTATTTTTTAATATAAATTTTATTTATTATATTTTAAACATTAAAAATTTAAAAAATATAAAAAATATAAATTTATTTAAAATAATTTTTTTGCAATATAGAGTTGTATAGAATTTAGAACATAAGAATAATAAACTCATATTGTTATTGTGATAATTTACATCTATTTAACAAAAACTGTATTAATAAGTTTATAGGACGTCCAGTAGCGCTTTTTTCCTTTCCAGAAGTCCATGCTGTTCCTGCAATATCCAAATGAGCCCAACGGTATTTTTTTGAAAAATGAGATAAAAAACAAGCTGCAGTTATAGCTCCGGCTGTTCCACTTCCAACATTTCTTAAATCTGCAATATTTGATTTTAATTCTTCATAGTATTCGTCAAACATAGGAAGTCTCCATATTTTATCATTTGTTTGATTAGAAGCCGTTATTAGTTCTTGAGATAACAATTTATCTTTTGTCATAAAACCGCTAACATTTTTTCCTAATGCTGTTATACATGCTCCAGTTAACGTAGCAACATCTATTACTATTTCAGGATCATATTTTTCTAAATAAGTAAGTGTATCACATAGTAGTAATCGTCCTTCTGCATCTGTATTAATGATTTCCACCGTTTTTCCAGACATAGTTTTTATTATGTCACCCGGACGAAATGAATTTCCATCCGGCATGTTTTCACTACCAGCTAAAATTCCAATAATATTAATAGGTAAGTTTAATTGAGCTACAGATAATAAAATTCCATATACTGCTGCTGCTCCGCACATATCATATTTCATTTCATCCATTGCGTATGAAGATTTTATCGAAATACCTCCAGAATCAAAAGTAACTCCTTTTCCTAAAAATATAATTGGTTTTTTATTCAAAACATCATTGATAGATTTATATTTTATAATAGAAATATAGGGTTTATTTTTAGATCCTTTTCCGACTGATAAATATGCATTCATTCCTAAATTTTTTATTTTTGTAGCGTTTAAAACACTTACATTTATTGTGTTTTTATATTTATGTTTTAATTGTTTAGCGCAAGTGACTAAATAAGCTGGATTACATATATTAGGAGGACAATTAGCTAAATTTTTCGCATAACTTTTTCCTATAGATATGGCTATACTGTGTTTAATGGCTTTTTTTCCAATTTCTTTTTCTTTTTTCGAAATATAAGTAAAATAAATTTTTTTTAAATTAAAATATTTATTACTTTTTTTGTATTTGTTAAAAATATAAAAAGAATCATATATAATATCTATAAATATTCTTATTTTCCAATACAAATTATAACTTTTAACATTTAAATCTAATAATGAAAAAAAAATAGTGGGTGTAACAATAGTTTTCAATATATTTATACTTTTATGTATAATTTTTATATATGTTTCATAAGTTATAGTATCTTTATCTCCACATCCTACTAAGATTACTTTTTTAAAATTAATGTTAGGAATTTTGTATAAAAAAACTCCATTTCCCGGTTTACTTAATTGTGGTTCTGATCTAATCAAACTAGAAATATATCCGTTGCTTTTTACATCTATTTTTTTTGCAAAATAAGATAACTTATTAGATTGAAAAACTCCTATAATAATAGATTCTATGTTTGGTATATTTAATATTTTGTCTTTAATAAAGCACTTCATATTAATCCTATTTTTTACTTAAAAAAATTATATATTATTTTTTTTAAAATTTTTTAATAAACCTGTATTTAGTAGTATAATACACTAAAGATGATTCATACGATGATTATTTACATATGTTCACAATATTTTATTAAAATTTAAACAAAAATTTATTTTAATTAAAATAAATATAGTTTTTTTTTAATAAATTAAATATCTATATTATAGATACATGATTTTAAGACATGTAAGTATGTACATTTTTTTTTTGAAACATAGATGTTATTATTTAGGAAGTACATAAAGTATAAAATATCGAATAAATATGTATATGTTCCTTTTAAAAAACTAGAAGATAAATTATATGAACAGAATGTACAAAAAAAATTTTTTAAGAATAATAGATTTTAATAAAGTTGACATAAATAAATTGTTAGACTTAGCACAAAAATTAAAAGTAAAAAAAAAAAAAAATGATGAAAAAAAATATTTAAGAGGAAAAAACATTGTATTAATTTTCGAAAAAGAATCTACGCGCACAAGATGTGCAATAGAAATTGCTGCTTTTAATCAAGGAGCGAATACTACATATTTAGAATCTAAAAATTCACATATAGGATATAAAGAATCTATTAAAGATACATCTAGAACTTTAACGTCAATATATGATGGCATATTTTTTAGAGGAATAGATCATAGTAATGTTGATGAATTAGCATCATTTTCTTATGTTCCTGTGTGGAACGGATTGACAAAACAACATCATCCAACTCAAATATTAGCAGATATGTTAACTATAAAAGAAGACCTCCATAATTTTAAATCGTTATCTGACATTAAATTAGCCTATATAGGAGATTCTAGTAATAATATTTCAAATAGTTTAATAGAAATGTCTCTATTATATCAATTTGATTTTCGTGTAATATCTCCAAAAAAATATTTAAAAAAAACAATGAAAGAAAATAAACATATAGATGATTTAATTAAAAAAAGTAAAAACATTTTATTTACTGATAATATTGATTTAGGATTAAAAAATGTAGATTATGTATATACGGATGTATGGCTATCTATGGGTGATGACAATGATAAGTGGACTAAGACTATTGATTGTTTATATGAATATCAAGTAAATGAAAAATTGTTAACGTTAACTAATAATAAAAATGTAAAAGTGTTACATTGTCTTCCTGCTTTACACGACAAAAAAACCGTGTTATCTAGAAGTATATATTCTTCATATAATTTAAATAATGGTATAGAGATTACAAACGATGTTTTTGAAAAAAACAAAGAAATTATTTTTAGACAATCAGAAAATAAATTACATACTATTAAATCTTTATTAATACTAAGTTTAATTAAAACGATTAATTAAAAGCTAAATTAATGTATAATTAAGAAACTTAATAAGTAATTTTTAAAAAAAAATTATTTAAATAACGATTAATATGTATTTATGAATTTTAAAACAATCTTTAAAATCATTAAATATATATTATTTTTTTTTAAACTCTTAGAATTAGGATTCTATATGTTTAAAACAATACATACTAATAAAGTAATAAGTCCATTAGGACCATATGTTCAAGGATCTATATTTAATAATATGATGTTTATATCTGGACAAATTGGATTAAATAAAAAACCTGAGTCTTCAACTAAAAATATAACTGAAGAAACAATGTTCATTTTAAATAATATAAATTATATTTTACAAGAAGGAGAATTTAAGGTTAATAATATTATTAAAACTACAATATATGTTACCGATATACATGATTTAAAAAAAATAAACATAGCATATGAAAAATTTTTTTTAAACCATAATTCTCAATTTCCTACGAGATCTTGTGTTCAAGTAGCAAAATTACCATACGATGCTAATATAGAAATTGAAGCTATTGCGATGAAAAACTTATGAATTTCAGTATTAAAAGTATTCACATACTATAATATATATATGCCACTATGTGGCATAAACTATATATTTTTAACTTGAAAAAATAAAATTATTAAACCTTATTAAGTTCTACGTCTACTTAATTTTTTTCGTTCAGGAACATATTTCAAAAAAGATTTTTTATTCGAAAAACGATTTTTTTCATTATGTTTTTTCAATTTAAAATTTTTGTTATTAGAAATAAGTCTTATATTAATAAACTTGTTTAAAATACGTGTTTTAGAAAAAAAATTCAATGTTTTTGTAGGTAAAGACATAGGTAATTCAATTGTAGAATGAATTGGAAAAAGTCTTACGTTTCCTATATCTTTGCTACTTAAATTTCCTTCATTTGCAATTGCACCTACTATATGTCGTACTTCTACTCCATCGTTTCTTCCAACATCAATTTTATAAAGATTCATTAGCACATTTTTTTCTTTTTTAAATTTACTTCTCTTAAAATTATTAAATGTTTTTGTACTATTTTTTAAAGTTAGAAATTTGTTACTTTTATATAATGGTTCAGATTTTATGATTAGTACTCTTCTCCCTTGAGCCATTTTAAGTAAAGCTGCAGCTAATTTTTCAATGGTAATATGTTCAAAACATTTTAGCTTTTTTAATATTGATTGATAATCTACTAAATCTTTACTATTTAGCTGTTTTTCTATTTTTAAATTAATTTTTTGTAATCTTTTTTCTGTTAATAACGAGTTGTTAGGTAACTTTGTTTCAAAAATTTTTGATTTTGTTATTCTTTCGATATTTCTCAACAGTCTTTTTTCTCTGTGTTCTACAAAAAGTAAAGCTTTTCCAGTTCTTCCTGCTCTTCCAGTTCGTCCTATTCGATGCACATATGATTCTACATCCATAGGAATATCATAGTTAATTACTAGATTTAATCTATCTACATCTAAACCTCTAGCTGCTACATCTGTAGCAATTAATATATCTAGTCTACCAGTTCTTAATTTTTCTAAAGTTTGTTCTCGAAGAGCTTGGTTCATATCGCCGTTTAATGCTGCGCTATTATATCCATGTTTTTCAAGAGATTCAGAAACTTCTAAAGTTGCATTTTTAGTTCTAACAAATATTAGAGCAGACAAAAATTCTTCTACTTCTAAAAATCGAATAAGTCCTTCTGTTTTTCTTACATTAACAATCCAATAGCTTTGTTCTATATCGGGTTTATTAGTAATATTGGATTTTATGTATATTTCTTTTGGATGTTTCATAAATCTTTTAGAAATTTTTCGAATAGCATCAGGCATAGTTGCAGAAAATAAAGCGGTTTGATGGTTTTTTGGGATTTTAGCCATAATGTTTTCTACATCTTCAATAAATCCCATTCTTAACATTTCATCAGCTTCATCTAAAACTAAACTTTTTAATCTTGATAAGTTAAGAGTTCCTCGTTTTAGATGATCCAAAAGTCTCCCTGGTGTTCCTACTACTATATGCGGGCCTTTTTTTAAGGATCTTAACTGGTTTTCATATTTTTGACCGCCATACAAAGCTAATATTTGTACTCCTTTAATATATTTTGAAAATGCTAAAAATGCTTCTGACACTTGCACTGCTAATTCTCTAGTTGGAGTTAAAACCAAAACTTGAGGAAATTTTAAAAGTAAGTCTAGATTTTGTAATAATGGTAAAGAAAAAGCAGCAGTTTTTCCGCTTCCAGTTTGAGCCATTCCTAAAACGTCATAGTTTTTTAATAAATAAGGAATGCAAGAAAATTGAATAGGAGAAGGTTTTGTGTATCCCATTTCATGTAGAGATTTAATTAAATTAGTATTTAAACCAAGTTTTAAAAATGATGTTTCGATATGAGTCATGTAATACTTATGCCTCTTTATTTACGGCGGCTAGCTTACACAAATCATCAAAATAAAATTTTTTATTTTTCATTGAATAATGTGAACCAGCTTTAATTAAATAATGCTAACTGACAAAAATAATATTACTAATATTATTAATAATTAATATTTAGTAATAAAATCTGGTTTTTTATAAAAATATATCTTTAATATTAACATATTAAAAATAGTAATAATATATTTTAAAATAAATATTTTTTTAAATTTACAGTAAATTTTAAATATGAAATCATTCTTTTATTTAATTCTAAACATTAATATAAAATTATTAAATAGAATTTTTCTTATTACTATTAAAAATAAGAAATTAAAATTTAAATTTGTCTAGACATTTGATGCTTTAAATTGATTAATGTGAGTAACTATTACAAATAATAATTGTTTTTATTAAAAAATATAATTTTTTATATATTTCAATAGATAAATAGATGGAATAGATCAATGCGTATTATTTGTGTAATTTTATATTGTACTATTTGCAGCTTTAATACTTAGTCGTAATCTTCCTTGTTTGTCAAGTTCTAAGACTTTTACTTGAACTATTTGATTTAAATGCAGATGGTCAGAAACTTTTTCTACATGATTTTTATCTATTTGCGATATATGTACTAATCCTTCTTTTCCTATTCCGATAGATACAAAAGCTCCAAAATCTACAATACGTATAACTCTTCCAGGGTAAATCTTTCCAACTATAATTTCAGCTGTAATTTCTTTAATTCTTCGAATAGCATGAATAGCTTTTTCTTGTAAAGCAGAAGATATTTTTATCATTCCACTATCTTCTATTTCTATAGTTGTACCTGTTTCTTCTGTTAACATTCTAATAATTGAACCTCCTTTTCCAATTACATCTTTTATTTTCTCAGGATTTATTTTAATTGTATAAATTCTAGGAGCATATATCGATATTTCTTTTTTTGGAATATTTATTGATTCATTCATTGTCTTTAAGATTTTTAAACGAGCCTCTTTTGCTTGATATAATGTTTCTTCAATAATTTTTTGGTTTATTCCATTGATTTTCATATCCATTTGTAGTGCTGTTATTCCTATATCATTTCCAGATATTTTAAAATCCATATCTCCAAAAAAATCTTCTTCTCCAATAATATCTGAAAGTATAATATATTTATTTTTTTCTTTTATCAGTCCCATAGCTATTCCTGCTATTCCTGATTTTATTGGTACACCGGCGTCCATTAATGCTAAAGAAGCACCACATACTGAAGCCATTGAAGATGATCCGTTAGATTCAGTAATTTCAGAAACAACTCTAATAGTATATGGAAATTGATTTATTTTAGGCATTACAGATAGTAAACTTCGTTTAGCTAATTTTCCATGTCCAATTTCTCTTCTTTTTGGTGATCCTATTACTCCTATTTCTCCAACTGAATAAGGAGGAAAATTATAATGAAATAAAAAGTTATCAGTTCGGTCTCCGATTAATTCATCTATGTTTTGCGCATCACGGGACGTTCCTAAAGTGATAGATACTAAAGCTTGAGTATCTCCTCTAGTAAATAAAGCTGATCCATGCACCCTTGGTAATAGTCCAGTCTTAATGTTTATTTTTCGAATAGATTTTTTTGATCTTCCGTCAGTTCTTATTTGTTCTTTTAATATTTTTTTTCGAATAGTCTTTTTTAAAATATCTGTATATATATTTTCAATAATTAAATCTTCAAATATTAATTCTTTATTTTTTAAAATTTTAAATAAGTTACATTTTAATGTATTTAACTTTTCTGTTTTTTCAGCTTTTTTTGATTTAAAAAAAATATTTTTAATAGGTATTTCTATTATTTTCTTTATTGTCGAATATAAAACTTGATCGTATTCATGCAATGAATGAGTGTTATAATTTTTAATTATTTTATTTTTTTTTGCAAATATTAAAATATTTTTAATCAATATTTTTTGTTCTTTAAACCCAAATTTAATAGCGTTTAGAATTTTTTTCTCAGATAGCATATTTGATTCAGATTCAATCATAACTACAGATTTATTAGTTGCTGAAACGACTAAATCTAATTCGCTTAATTTTATTACTGTAGTTGAAGGATTTAGTACATATTCATTATTAACGAGTCCTATTCTTGCAATTCCTATAGGTCCTTGAAAAGGAATGTTAGACAGAGTAAGAGCAGTGGAAGTTCCAATAATAGCTGCTAAATCTGGATTTACTTCTGGATTTAGAGATAAAACTGTAGCAATTATTTGCACTTCATTTGAAAACCCTTTTTTAAATAAAGGACGAATTGGTCTATCAATTAAACGAGCAATTAATATTTCGTTTTCACTTGGCCTTCCTTCTCTTCTAAAAAATCCTCCTGGTATACGACCTGCTGCATATGTTCTTTCTTGATAATTAACTGATAAAGGAATAAAATTTCTATCTATTAGTGTAGAAGATTCTTTTTCTACGATAGTAATTAATACAACAGTACCATCCATATTTATTAAAACAGAAGAAGTAGCTTGTCGGGCAATTAATCCTGTTTCTAAACTGATTGTATGTTGTCCATATTGAAACTTATGGAAAATTGGATTTAACAAAACTAGTATCCTTAAAATTAAATAAGATTGAATATATAATTTAAATTGAATTATAAAAACATATTTTACACTGTATAACTTATTATAAACGTACAAATAATTTTATTAGAATTAAAAAAGGGCTATTTGGAGCCCTTTTAAAGGAGTATTTCATCAAAAATATTACTTTAGCTTAGTGACGTAAAGATAATTTATTAATTATTAGATGATATTGATCTAAATAATTTATTTTTAAATATTTAAGTAATTTTCTACGATAAGATATTATCTTTATAAGTCCTCTTCTTCCAGAATGATCTTTTTTGTGTAAAGAAAAATGATTTTGCAGTTGATTTATTCTTTCAGTTAATAAAGCTACTTGAACTATTGAACGTCCACTATCTTTTTCATTTTTTCCAAATTGTGTGATAATTTGTTGTTTTTTTCTAGCTGTTATTGACATATATAAATTTTCCATACTTAATAATAAAATTTATATTTAACTAAAATATTCACTATTTAAGAAAAATAATTTTAAATTAAATATTTTTAATTTTGTTAAACTTGTAAAATTAGAATATTATTCTTTTTGGAAAAAGAACAGTTTTATCTTTTATAAATCCAATACCTATTAGTATCTTTTTTTTTTCTGATTTTACTCTTATTATTCCATTAAAAGTATTATTTTTTTTTAGAAATATGTTATTTCCATTCTTAAATAAACGTTCTTCTTCAGAATTTAAAACTATTTCATTTAGATGATATAAAGCAGAGTCTATTGAAATTAAAAGTCTATCTATTTTCTTATAAAATATAGAAGGAGAAATTAAATTTTTAAAGTTATTTTTTAACTTTTGTAGTAAATTAAAATTTATTAAATCAGATTCTATATAATGTGCTATTTTTAGTCTTCTTAAAAAGACTATATGAGCACCACATTTTAATTTTTCTCCTATATCATGAATTAAAGAACGGATGTAAGTTCCTTTAGAACAACTAAGCTTTATTTCTATAAGATTGTTCTTATTATTTATATACTGGATATCACTAATATGTACTAATCTTTTTTTTCTGTTTATAAAAATATTTTTTCGTGCGTAAAAATATAATGGTTTACCTTTATATTTTATAGCTGAATACATTGGTGGTATCTGATAGGTATATCCAGTAAATTGATTTAAAACTTTTCTTATTTTTTGATCATTTACGTTTATTTTCCGTATTAATAATACTTCTCCTTCAGAATCAAATGTTGAAGTACTTTGACCTAATTTAAAAATTACATGATAAGTTTTATTTGAGTTTAGTAAATATTGTGCAATTTTTGTAGCTTCTCCAAAACAAATAGGTAACATTCCTGAAGCAATCGGGTCTAAAGATCCAGTATGTCCTGCTTTTTTAGCACAAAAAATTTTTTTTACTTTTTGCAAAATATTATTTGATGAATATCCACATGGTTTATCTAAAAGTAATATTCCATTTACAGATCGATATATTATTAAAGCAGACATTAAACACCTTATGAATATTTTTAATAAATTAAATTATTTTTTCTTTATTTGATTTATTATATTGCTAATGTAATTACCTGTTGAAAAAGAAGTATCGTGTTTAAAATTCAATATTGGAATGATTCTTAATTGTATTTTTTTTGATAGTAATAATCTAACATATCCAGAACAATTTTGAATTATTTTAATAGTTTTATTGCAAATGTTTTTATTATTTTCTGTTATAAAACCAATATATACATTAGCATTAAATAAGTCTTTTGACAGTGTTATATCTAAAATAGTTAACATAGAATTTATAATTCGTGGATCGTTAATTTTTTTTAAAAAAATATAAGAAATTTCTTTTTTTAAGATTTCTGAAATGCGTATTGATCGGTAATGTTTTCCATTCATAATTGTATTAAATTATAGTTATTTTACTATTTTACTGAAATATACAACTAATAATTTATTATAATAAATTATAGATATACTTTGTGTGGTTTAAATATATTAAAAAAATTAAAAAATTAAAAAAATAAAAATTTATAAGTTTGTTTCTGTTAATTGAAATACCTCTATTATATCATTAACGCGAATATCGTTATAGTTTTTTACACCAATTCCACATTCTACTCCGTTTCTTACTTCAATAACATCATCTTTAAATCTTCTAAGTGATTCTAACTCTCCTGTGTATATTACTTTACTATCTCTTAGAATATTTGTAGAACAATGTCGTTTTATTATTCCACTCGTAACCATGCATCCTGCGATTGTTCCAAATTTTGGTGATTTGAATATATTTCTTACAGTGGCTAATCCAATAATTTTTTGAACTTTTTTTGGAATTAATAATTCATTAACAGAAATTTTTATAGCGTCTAATAAATCATAAATAACAGAATAATACCTAATATCTACTTTTTCTAATTGAATTAATTTTTTAGATAAAGAATTTGCTCTAACATTAAAACCTATAATAATGGATTTAGAAGCAATAGCTAGAGATACGTCTGTTTCTTTTATTCCACCTACTCCTGATCCTACAATTTTTATTTTTGTAGTTTCAGTAGAAACTTTTTGCAATGCTGTTTTAATCGCTTCTAAAGAACCTTGCGTGTCTGATTTTAAAATTAAATTTAATCCTAAATTAGTTTTTTTATTTAAATTATTAAAGATAGTATCTAATGTTAAAAATTTTTCTTTAGACAATTTATATTCTTGTAATTTTTTTTGTCTGTATAAAGCAATTTCCTTAGCTTGTTTTTCATTTTTAACAACATTAATTTTATCTCCAGATATAGGTATATCAGATAGACCAAATATTTGAACTGGAATAGAAGGTTTAGCATATTTAACTAATTTACTTGCTTCATTTTTTATAACTTTAATTTTTCCATAAGTACAACCACATAATACAATGTTTCCTTTTTTTAATACTCCTTCTCTTATTAAAATAGTAGCGACTGGACCTAATCCTTTATCTAAGAAAGATTCTAAAACTATTCCTTCAGCTAATCCGCAAGATGATGCTTTTAGTTCTAACATCTCAGCTTGAAGTAGGATAGCATCTAATAAATTTGGTATACCTTCTCCTGTTTTAGAAGAAATTTTAACAAACATAGTTTCTCCACCCCATTCTTCTGAAACAATATTGTGTTTTATGAGTTCTTTTTGTATTTTTTTTGGATTAGAATCAGATTTATCAATTTTATTTATAACTATGATAATAGGTGATTTTGCTGCTTTAGCATGTTGAATAGCTTCTATTGTCTGAGGTTTAACTCCATCATCAGCAGCAATTATTAAAATTACTATATCTGTTATGTTAGCACCTCTAGCTCTCATAGCTGTAAATGCTGCATGTCCAGGAGTATCCAAGAAAGTTATAGTGTTTATTTCATTAACTTTGACATTATAAGCTCCAATATGTTGAGTTATTCCTCCTGCTTCTTTGTCAACAGTGTTAATTTTTCGTATACAATCTAACAGAGTTGTTTTACCATGATCTACATGTCCCATAATTGTGACTATAGGAGGTCTTATTATTAACTTTTGATTTCCTAATTTTTCTTTATTTAATAATGATTCTTCTAAATAGTTTGCTTTTTTTATTATTACTTTATGCCCCATTTCTTCAGCAATTAATTGAGCTATATCTTGATCAATTATTTCATTATTTTTAAATGAAATACCTAGTTCTTTTGCTACTTGTAACACTTTGTTTTTTTTTGTTGCCATTTTATTAGATAGTTCATGTATAGTAATTTTTTCTCTTATTATAATGTTCCTTTTTATAATTTTTAATGGTTTTTTGAATCCATGTAATGGTGTTAAATGTTCTTTTATATTTTTATTTTTAGACAGGATTTGAGCATTTTTTTTATTTAAATTTTTATTTTCTATATTATTTACGGGTTTTTTATTTTTTTTTGATATAAATAATTTTTTTTTTACCTTAGAATTGTTTTTAGCGGAATTGTTTTTATCTAGATTAATATTGAATTTATTATTATTTATAAAAGATTTTAAATTATTGTTTTTTTCTATTTTGTTTTTTTTTATTTTATTAATTTTATCGTCTATAGGTTTTTTTCTTGTTACAGTGTTAACTTTGTTAAGTTTAAATTTTTTTTTTGAATATTTTTGTAGTTTTTTAGAATCTTTTTCATCAGAAATTAAAACGTTTTCAGAATTTTGAGTATTGTTTTTTTTAGTATCTATTACTTTCTTAGAAACAAGAATATTATTCTTATTCTTTTTAGAATCTAAAATAATGTTTTTTTGAAAATATTTTTTTTCATTTTTTTTAACATTATTAGTATTTTTTTTATCAAATATATTTTGTTTTCTTCTAAACTCTATTTTTACAGTTTTAGTTTTACCATTACTATTAGAAACATTTAATATACTGTGAACTTTTCTTTTTAATGTAAAAGTATTCTTTTTATGTACTGATTCGTTTTTAATAAATTTTAAAAACATTGTTTTTTCTGTATTATCGATTACATCTTTATTATTTTTAACAATTCCTATTTTTTTAAAAATTTGAATTATTCGATCTATCGATAAATTAATCTCTTTTGAAAATGTATTTAAAGTAATTTTATTCATATTTTCTCTTATCTTAAAATTTACAATTAGAAATTAATAAAATTTAATCAAAATATATTCTTGTTCAATATGTATTTAATTTTAATAGATTTTTATAAATAAAAATTTATTGTTTATATTCTTTAATCTAAAATGTTTATTTTCTAATTTCAAATTATAATTTTTTTATTAAAATTCTTAGATTAATATTTATTTATTTATTCTTTTTTTATCAGTTTTTTTTAAATATTTAATCGCATTTGATTGAATTTTTTTAGCAACATCTAATTCTATTCCTTGAATGTTAGACCATTCATGTAATTCTACATAAGCTAATTCTTCAATAGAAGAAAATCCATGTTGAATTAATAGTTCAGAAATGTTCTCTTGTAAATTTATTTTTTTTTTAAATAAATTAATTATGTTTTTTTTTTCTTCTGTTTTTTTTATATTTAATTCGTCTACCGTCATTATATTTAATTCCCAACCACTTAATTGAGAGGCTAGTCGAACGTTTTGTCCGTTTCTTCCTATAGCTTGAGCAAGATTTTCATTAATTACAGCTACATCCATTATATTAGAGTTTTCATCTGCTACAATAGAAGATACTTCTGCTGGAGACATAGCGTTGATAACAAATTGAACCGGATCTTTGTCCCATAAAACAATGTCTATTCTTTCACCACATAATTCTTCAGAAACTGCTTGAACTCGGGCTCCTCTCATCCCAACACATGCACCGACAGGATCTATTCGTGTATCGTTAGTTTTTACAGCAATTTTAGCTCTAGATCCTGGATCTCGAGTAGCTGCTTTTATTTCAATAATACCTTCTCCTATTTCTGGTACTTCTATTCGAAAAAGCTCAGTTAACATAGTTATTTGTGATCTACTTACAAATAATTGTGCTCCTTTTGACTCTAAATTTATATTATAAAGTATCCCTCTTATTCTATCTCCAGGTCTAAAGTTTTCTCTAGGAAGCATTTCTTCTCGTATAATTAATGCTTCAGCACCGTTTCCTAAGTCTAGAGAAATACTTTCTCTATTTATTTTTTTTACTATTCCAGTAACAATATTACCAATTTTTTCTCTGAATCCTTCAACTATCATCATTCTTTCAGCTTCACGTACTTTTTGTACAATAACTTGTTTAGCTGTTTGAGTAGTTATCCTATCAAAAGTCACAGAAGAAATAATATCTTCTACATAAGAACCTAATTGAAGAGTAGGATCATCTAATCTAGCAGCTTCTATTGTAATTTCTTTTGTTGGATAACAAACATGGTTAACAATTAACCATCTTCTGAAAGTAAGAAAACTTCCATTTTTTCTATTTATACTCACTCGAACTTCTATCTCTTGTTCATATTTTTTTTTAGTAGCAGTGGCTAATGCTAGTTCTAACGTTTCAAATATTATTTCACGAGGAAGTGATTTTTCATTAGAAACAGCTTCTACAACCGCTAAAATTTCTTTATTCATTTTTAAATTTTCTCAAATTAAATTATTTTTTACTAAAGATAAATTCATGCTTTTCTTAATATTTTAATTGTTTAAATTTTAAATAATTTACTATAATAAATTTATATACAAAATAATTCTTATTGGTTATTAACAAATTTTTTTTAAACATAATAATTGAGCAAGATATAAAAAATATAAAAAATTTTTTTTAAAAAAATATTTATATTGAATAATAAGAACTTTTTTTTAATATATAAACTTATGTATATATAAAAATAATTTTTGTTAAAATGATTGTATAATAATAAAAAACCCCGTTTTTTCGGGGCTTTTTTATAAATTCTAGATTTTTTTTCTTAATAAATTATATCAATAGTTCTTTTTTAAACGTTTTATTGTTTTAGTTTACTAAATATAAAAAAGATATATATATATATTATATATTTAATCTTATTTATCAAACAGACAAAAAAATTATGCCGAGAACGGGAATCGAACCCGTACACCTATATTAAGGTACTACTCCCTCAAAGTAGCGTGTATACCAGATTTCACCACCTCGGCAATTTAAAAAATAAATAATTTGTATCACTTAAACATATATACGTGTGTATGGCTATAAAAATAAATATCTTTTATATATGAACAATATGATTTATATCTTTATTCAGGTGCTTCATATTGGTTTTATGTTTAATACTTAAATTAGATAATACAATATTTAATATAAAAAACATTATTGATAAGAAAACTGTAATTTTTAATATAAATTGATTAGTATTGCCATTATTGCTAAAAATATTGAATATGGAAGAAGAATTTAAATCATAAGATTTGTCTATACTTGTTCCTTCTTGCAACATGATAAAAACAATTAAAAAAAGTGATGTTAACATAAATAAACAAAACATAAATTGATACATAAAATATCCTGCAGAATAGCGTATTTTATTTTTTATATCTTAACTTTTATTATACAATATAATTAATACTGTGAGTATATATTATTAAATAATTGAGTATTTATCTAGCAAATACAATTTCTTTTAAAAAACAATTTTTAAAAAAATAATTATAAAAGTGAACAAATATAAACATATAATTTAAATAGTAATTATTTTTTAAATTTAAAAATCAATACTGATTGATATATATTATTTAAGGTTTAAATGATAAAACTGTAATAGGTTTAACCACTATTTTTATAAGACAATTTATTTCGTCGCTTTAAATTATTTTCTATATATAGTAAAGGTTTTTTTTGTAATTATAAATTATAACTAATACGTAAAACTTTAGTTGTACAATAGTATTTATATACTTAATAAAATAATGTCATGTTTAGTAAATAATATAATTATATTATAATTTCTTTATAAGAAATAAAACAAAATGTTGGATATAAATTAATAAAATTAAATAAATATTAAGAATAATAAGTGTATATGATTTTTTTATTTTAAAAAAATTCAATCTTTTGTTTATTCTAAAACTTTTACAAAAAATACTTATTTTTGGTTATTTAAATATAAATTTGTTATATAACTTTAAATTCATATTAATTATTTTAATTTAATTTAATAAAGTTATTATATAAATGCTGTTTTTGTTAATATAGTTACAATAAAATTATAAAAGTAAAAAAAAATATTAATCTTAAGAAGATGAGTTCTATATATAAGTAGATATACAATATTTATTTTCATAAATATTAAATACATTTAACGTATTTTGCATAAATAACGGTTTAGACTACTAATTTTATATAGATAAAAAATCTTAAAAGATTTTTTATTCTATATATGTATATTTTAGTTCTAACTGTTTGAGTATTACTTTCACTAATATATAATTAGTTATACAAAATGAATGATTCTTAGCTTCAACTAATTTTTTAAAAAGATAATAAATTTGTTTTATTTATATAGGTTTTCTTGACATTAAATTTTCAATTTGATCAGAATTGATAGTTTCATATTTTATTAAAGCATCTTTCATAGCATGTAATATGTCTAGGTTTTCCTTTAAAATTTTTTTAGCTCTAGAATAATTGTTTTCTATTAATAATTTTACTTCTTCATCAATTATATTTGCTATTTCATTAGAGATTCGGTTAATTTTCATTGATCTTTTTTCTAAAAAGCTATTTTTTTCTTCTTCAGAATATAAAATAGGACCTAATCTAGTTGAAAATCCCCATAAAGTAATCATATTTTTAGCTATATTTGTTGCCATTTTAATATCATTATATGCTCCAGTAGATACTTTATTTTTTCCATAGATTATTTCTTCTGCTAATCTTCCTCCATATAAAGTTGAAATTTTACTTTCTAATTTTTCTTTATTGATACTAAATTCATCTTCTTCTGGTAAGAAAAAAGTGACACCTAAAGCTTTTCCTCTAGGAATAATTGTTACTTTGTGCGCTGGATCATGATTAGGTACGAGGCGTCCAACAATTACATGTCCTGATTCATGGTAAGCTGTACATTCTTTTTGCTTATCAGTCATAACTAAAGATCGTCGTTCTGCACCTAATACAATTTTATCTTTTGCTTTTTCTAATTCTAACATAGAAACTGTTTTTCGATTTTTTCTTGCTGCGAATAATGCTGATTCATTTATTAAATTAGCAAGGTCTGCTCCTGAAAAACCCGGAGTTCCTCTAGCTATTATTTTAGGATCTACATTTTTATCTAATGGAATGTTTTTCATATGTACTTGTAAAATTTTAGTTCTTCCTTTAATATCCGGAAGGTCTACTATTACTTGTCTATCAAATCTTCCTGGACGTAAAAGGGCAGGATCTAAAATATCTGGACGATTAGTAGCTGCTACGATTATAATTCCAGAATTACTATCAAATCCATCCATTTCTACTAACATTTGATTTAAAGTTTGTTCTCGTTCTTCATTTCCACTTCCAATGTTAAAACCACGTTGACGTCCAACAGCGTCAATTTCATCTATAAAAATTATGCACGGTGCTGATTTTCTGGATATCTCAAACATATCTCTTACTCTAGATGCACCAATACCAACAAACATTTCTACAAAATCTGAACCTGAAATTGAAAAAAATGGAACCTTTGCTTCTCCTGCAATAGCTTTAGCTAATAAAGTTTTTCCAGTTCCAGGAGGGCCAATCATTAATACTCCTTTTGGAATTTTACCTCCTAATTTTTTAAATTTTAACGGTTCTTTCAAATATTCTACTAATTCTGCTACTTCTTCTTTTGCTTCATCACAACCTTCAACGTCTGAAAAAGTAGTTTTAATTTTGTTGGAAGAAAGCATTTTTGCTTTACTTCTTCCAAAAGACATAGGTCCTTTTCCACCACCGATTTGAATGTTGCGAATAAAAAAAAACCATGCTGCAATTAGTAATATCATCGGAAACCAAGATATAAGAACAGACATAAGTATATTAGGTTTGTCTATCATATTTCCAAAAATTTTTACTTTTTTAATTACAAGATTATTAATTAGTTGCGGATCATTCATAGGCATGAATGTGCGGTAAGTAGTATTATTTTTTTTTATAACTAATATATCGTGTTCATTAATATGTGTTTCTCGAATTTGATTAAGTTTAACATCTGATAAAAAAGTAGAGTAGTCTACATTAGGTAAATCTTTTTCGATAAAATTAAAACTTTGAAATATAAACATTGATATTAATACAACAACTAGCCATAAGACTAAGTTTTTAATCATGTCACTCAAAAGATAAACCTCCTCATAAATAACATAACGGTTTTAAAAAAATATCTAGATTAATTTTTTTTTTTTGGTCTAGATGCTAGAATATATAATTCGCGAGAAAAAGAACGTGATGATCGTGGTTTATAAATTTTAACTAAAACAAAATGCTTGCGTATTTCGTTTATATATTGATTTAATTCTATTCCTTGAAATGTTTTTACTAAAAAAAAACCATTTTTTTTTAAAACTTTTTTTGCGATAAGTAATGAAATATTACATAAATTAATAGAACGAACATTGTCAACAAGACGAACACCTGTCAAATTTGGCGACATATCTGACATAACTACATGAATAGAGATTGTTTTAAAAAAATTTAATAATGATTCCAGTAGCGAACTATCATTAACAATATCACCTTGATTGAAAATAACATTTTTAATTGGTTTCATAGGTTTTATATCATAGGCATAGACAACTCCTTTATTACCTATTTTAGATACTGCATATTGAGCCCAGCTTCCTGGGGCTGATCCTAAATCTATTATTTTATGTTTAAGTTTAAATAAGTTTTCTTTTTCATCTATTTCTTTTAATTTAAACCATGCTCTAGAACGAATGTTGTTTTTATAAGATTCTTTAACGTAATAATCTTTTATATGATTTTTTATCCAAGAATTAGTTTTAAAAGAAAAATGTTTAATCAAAATTAAATTAAACCTCAGTTGTTATAAAATACACATATTATTATTATTATGTAGTAATAGTACTATACAATATTAATTTAAGTAATATACTTATATATTATTTTTATAATAATATTTCGAATATATTGTATTAATTTTTTATAAATTAAACTCATTTTTAAGTATCAACATATTTTTTTATTAAAAATATACAATGTTTAATATTTACTTTAATTCAATTTTTTTTAAATATGTTCAATTTTTAATATTTTAAAGCTTTTTTTTCCGTTTGGTGTAACAATATGCACTATTTGATGTAATTTTTTACTTATTAATCCTCTTGCTAATGGAGAATTAATAGAAATTAAATTATGTTTAATATTTGCTTCATCATCTCCTACAATTTTGTAGGTAATATTTGTATTATTTTCAGTATTTAGAAGAGTCACTGTTACTCCAAAAATTACTTTTTTCTGATTATTTATTTTCGTGATGTCAATTACTTGAGCATTAGAAAGCATTTTTTGAATATTTTGAATTCTTCCTTCACAAAATCCTTGTTCTTCTCTAGCAGAATGATATTCGGCATTTTCTTTTAGATCACCATGCTTTCTAGCTTCTGAAATAGCTGATATTATTTTTGGACGTTGAACATGTTTTAAATATTTTAATTCTTCTCGAAGTTTTTTTTCACCAGATACTGTCATAGGAATATAGTTCACCATAAGAATACCTTCTTGTTTATCCGTCAATTGTTAATTAACTAATTGAAATCATTTTTTAAAATCATTTTAAATATATTAATTTTCATAAAATTGTAGATTATTTAGTATAAATATACTATGTTTATTCTTGTCTTAAAAAGAATAAGTATTTATTTTTGATAAGATTTTTTTTATTAAATAAAATTTTTTTTTATTTAGTAAAAACAACATTTTTAACTTATAATTAAATTAAAAAATAGTTGATGTGAATTAAAAAAAATTAGTCAATTATTATTGTTTGTATGAATAATAAGATATACTCAATTTATTAAGTGTTTAGATAAACATTTAAAAAAATATATTTAATAAAATTAAACTGTATTATTTATATTTAGATTAACGTTTAAGTATTTTACTTTTTTAGTAAAATAATATAATAATATATTATTATGCGAAATTTAACTATGAAATATAAGAAAATAGAAAAATTGTTGAAAATAAACATTTGTTTAGAACAAGTGTTTGTTAGTGGTGAAAATAATCATATTAACATAGTAGTAATAGGTGATGTCTTCATAGGAATGAATCAAGTTAAACGGCAACAATTAGTGTATGAACCACTAATGAAGTATTTTTCTGATGAGACAATACATTCTATAAATATAGAAGCATATTCTTTAAAAGAATGGAAAAAAAACAAATTGTTAAAATAACTATTAATTATAATCATATTTTATATGAAATACACAAATATGATTAAATAAATAATTGTTATATATTATTTATTGTATATAAATTTAAAAAAAATATAAAATATTTTTATTTTTAATAAATAATGAATGTGCTTATATATGTTTTATATACCATGAATAATATAATTATTCAGTAATTCATAGTTTGACAATCTATTATTATAAAGTATTTGTTTAAATACAAAATATACTATTTTTTTAATAATAATAATTTAATTAATAGAATTGTATTTAAAAAATATTCATAAATAAAAAAAATGATAAAAAAATAGTTTTAACCTGAAAAATATGATTTAAACAGTATATATTTTTGTTATTAATATGAATTGAATAGAAAAACATATATATAAATGAAATATTTCATTTATTTAAGTGATGTTTTACTTGTTTTACAGAAAAATACATCGTAAAGAATATTTTTAGTGAGTCGTTCATAATTATTTAAAAAAAAACATTAATTCATAGTAATGTTAATGTTTCAAAAATTCAAAATGCTTGTAAAGTTGATACGTTTTTAAAAGAATAATTTCATTAGTATAAAATACCTATATTTGTTTTATAAATTAAAAGAAAATACTTTTTTTATTTTTGTATAGTTTAAAACTAAATTAATATTATTGATTAGCATGTATAACTGCAAAAAAAAATATGTGAGTATTGTTTATACAATAAATAGTATTAGTGCTAATTAATACATGCTATTTTTATAGAATAAAATTTTTTATATTTTATAACATATTTTAAATTAAATATATTAAATCACATTTAAGTTTAAATTCTAAATATTTTTAATAAAAATAAATCATATGTTTATTTACGTAAAATAGATTAATTTTATTGATAGTTTACAAGAAGAACGGAGAATTATAATGTATGCAATTATTTCAAATAGCGGGAAACAATATAAAGTGAGTGTAGGAAAAATCATTCTATTAGAAAAATTGAATGCTAAAATAGGAGAAAAAATAATATTTAAAAATGTTATTATTCATGTTGGAGAAAAAAATACTAATTTTGGAAATCCATTTTTAAGTAATGTTTTTATTCATGGAAACATATTAGAACATGGTCGTTCAAAAAAAATAAATATTATAAAATTTAACAGAAGAAAGCATTATAAAAAACAACAAGGTCATAGACAGTGGTTTACAACTGTAAAAATTCATAAAATAGAATATAACATTAAGGAATAAATTAGGTTATGGCACAGAAAAAAGCAGGTGGTTCTAGTAGAAACGGACGGGATTCAAAATCTAAAAGATTAGGAATTAAACATTTTGGAGGAGAAACTGTTAAATCTGGAAGTATCATTGTTCGTCAACGTGGAACAAAATTTCATCCTGGTAAAAATATAGGATGTGGAAAAGACCATACTTTATACGCTTTAGTTAATGGATTAGTAAAATTTAAAAGAAAAGGTATAAAGAATAGAAGTTATGTTTATATAATAGAGAATGGAACGTAAGCATAACATATTTTTATGTATATTAAATTAATAATATATATGTTTTAATTTTTATAGCATATCTATTTTAGATTTAACATACTTACAATTAGGACTTTTCTAAAATGAAATTTGTAGATAAAGTATTAATTAAAGTTATCGCTGGAAATGGAGGAAATGGGTGCATTCATTTTAGACGAGAAAAATATGCTCCTAAAGGAGGCCCAGATGGAGGAAATGGAGGAGATGGAGGTGATATATGGGTTCAAGGTGATGAAAATATTAATACTTTGGTAGACTATAGATTTAAAAAAATATTTTTAGCAGGTAACGGAGAATCTGGAAAATCTAATAATGCATCAGGAAGAAAAGGAAAAGATACAACTATTTTTGTTCCATTAGGAACTAGAATTATAGATTTTGATTCAAAAAATATAATATTTGATGTAACTATTATTGGAAAAAAACTATTATTAGCTAAAGGAGGATGGCACGGATTAGGAAATACTCGATTTAAATCTCCTACTAGAAGAGTTCCTTATAAAAGAACTTTAGGTTCTATAGGAGAAAAAAAAGATTTAATTTTAGAATTATTACTAATAGCTAATATAGGTACATTAGGATTGCCTAATGCAGGAAAGTCGACGTTAGTAAATACGATAACAAAAGCTAAGCCTAAAATTTCTTCCCATCCATTTACTACTATATATCCTACGTTAGGAGTAATTGATAGAATAAAAGAAAAAAAAATTATTATTGCTGATATACCTGGGTTAATTTCTGGTTCTTCTAATGGAGTGGGGTTAGGAATAAGTTTTTTAAAACATTTAGAACGATGTACTCTTTTATTACATTTAATAGATATTTGTCCCTATGATAGTTCAAATGTTTGTAATAATATTCAAATCATTATAAATGAATTAAATAACTACAAGAAAAAAATTTTGTTAAAAAAACATATTTGGACTGTTTTTACTAAAGTTGATTTAGTAAGTGAAGAAAAAACTAAAAAATTATTAAAAACTATCTTGCATAGTTTTCCTCAAATCAAAAAATATTATCTTATTTCATGTTCTGATTCTTTTGGACTAGAAAAATTATGCAACGATATATCTTCTTTCTTTTATAAATAAAAATTTTATTTATATTTTACAATATATACTATATTTATATACTGTTAACTAGAAAATAATAAAAATATTAAGTTTAAAATTAAAATAGGTATGTAATTTTAATAAATAAATCACGTTAGTTTAAATAACCCGGATCACTCATTTAATTAAACCGGGTTAAATGTATGTAAAAACATAATTAAATAATAATCTTTTATTTAACGTTTAGAAAATTGAGGACGTCGTCTTGCTTTTCGTAATCCTACTTTTTTTCTTTCTACTTCCCTGGAATCTCTAGTTACAAATCCCGATTTTCGGAGTACAGGTCTAAAAAAACTATCGTAATCTATTAAAGCCCTTGTTATTCCTTGTTTAATAGCACCAGCTTGACTAGATATACCACCTCCTTTTACTGTGATATATAGATCAAATTTTTCTCTCATATTAATGAGTTCTAAAGGTTGCAAGATTATCATTGAAGAAGTTTTTCGAGAAAAATACTTTTCTAAAGATTTTTTATTAACTGTAATTTTTCCTGTTCCTTTTTTTAAAAAAACACGTGCAGAAGAACTTTTTCTTCTTCCAGTTCCATATTTATATAGTATTTTCATAGAGATGTCCTGATTAAATTTCTAATTTTTGTGGATTTTGAGCAACATGTAAATGATTATTTCCTATATATATTTTAAGTTTTTTTAACATAGATTTTCCTAAAGGTCCTTTAGGCATCATACCTTTAACAGCATTATGTAATATTTTTCTTGCATCTTTTTTAATAAGTTCTTTAAATGTAACTTTTTTTATTCCGCCTATATATCCAGTATGATGATAGTAAATTTTGTTATTGCTTTTTTTTCCGGTTACCCTTATTTTTTCTGTATTTAAAATAATTAAATAATCTCCTGTATCTATATTTGGGGTATATTTTTCTTTATGCTTTCCCCTTAACAATATAGAAATTTGTGTAGCTAATCTTCCTAATATTTTATTGGTCGCATCTATGTAATACCATGATTGTATAAAGTTATTTGGTTTGGCAATAAATGTTTTCATGTAAGTTTAACCTAATACGATTTTTTTAAACAGAAGATATTTTTCTTATAAAAATATTTTATTTATATTTTTTTTAAATATTTTATATATGTCCAAATATCATTGATATTCAATCCTAACATATAAATTTATAATTTAAATTCAATAATTTTAAAAAATTAAATATAGTTTTTTTTATATTTAAATTCTATTAAATTTAGAATTTAAAATAGGGTATTTGAATATTTAAAATTTAATTAAAAATTATTAAACATAAAAAAAAAATAATAATTTTATTGCTAATTAAAAAATTTCAAAAGTATAAATTTTTTTTTAGTTCTAGTTTACTTAAATATTTATTATTGTATTAGCAATTAAAATATAAATATTTTTTTCAAGTTTAATGGTCTTTTATTAAAAATAATGTATATACATAAATTTTTTTCTATATAAAATGTATATACACTTATTATAAGTATAAATTTTAAAAAAATAACCATTAATTATATTAATAACATGATTGTATAGGAAAAAATTATGACTTTTTTAGATCCTTTATTAGAATTAAGAAAAAACATTAACAATATTGATAAAAAAATAATACTTTTACTATCAAAAAGACAATTACTAACAAAAAAAGTTGTAAAAGTTAAAATAAATTATAAAAAAAAGATAAAAGATAAAGAAAGAGAAAAAAAAATGTTAAAAACTTTAGTTAAAATAGGAAAAAAAAACAATCTAAATAAGAATTTTATAATACATTTATTTCAAGTGATTATTAAAGAATCAATTCGTGTACAAAAATATTTGTTAGATAAAGATTATTTGAATAAAAAAAATATTTCAAAAAAAATTTCTTTTCTCGGTCCAAAAGGTTCTTATTCTTACATTGCTTCTTCTCTATTTTTAAAAAAAGAAATAAAAAATGTTGAATATTTTCCGTTCTCTTCTTTTGAAAAGTTAGTTCTAAGTGTAGAAGAGAATAAATCCGACTATTGTATTTTACCTATTAGAAATACTTGTTCTGGTCCTATTTTGCAAAATTATAAATTACTTTTAACTACTAACTTAAATGTTGTAGGAGAAATAGAAATTCCAATTAACCACTATTTGTTAACAATTAAAAAAATATTAATTCAAGATATAGATACTGTCTATAGTCATGAAGAAGTTTTTAAACAATGCAGTACATTTATTTCTCAATTTCCAGAATGGAAAATTAAATTTACAAATAGTACTTCTGAAGCAATGAAAATAGTTTCTACAAACAATAACAAAAATTGTGCTGCTATAGGAAATAAGATTGGAGCGGGTCTTTATAATCTATATAAATTGAAGAAAAATTTATCTAATAAGATTTTAAATACTACTAGGTTTTTTATCTTATCTAGAAATAATATATTACCTATTAATAAAACAAATTATAAAACTACCATATTATTTAGTATTGATGAGAAAAATAATATTATTAACAATATTATTTCCTCACTAAAAAAAGCAAATTTTTATATAAAAAAAATAAAATTACTAAATTATTCGTCAAGTGATATTAAATCAATATTTCACATGGATATCACAAATAATTTTTCACATAAAAAACAATTAGCAATTCTTTACAAACTTGTAAAATTAACTAGATTTTTAAAAATATTAGGATCTTATCCTTATAAAATATAATAAAATTAGATAAATAATTTTATATATAAATACATATGTTTTTTTTTAAAATTCTAATTTTTGTAATATATTAGTATCGAATATACATTATAAAAGTAGTGTATATTGTATTTAAAATATTTAATAATTTAATTTTTTTGTAAATTTTATCATCTTATTTAAGAGATGATATATAATATAAATAAAATATAAGGTCATTAACAATAATTTTTTGTACAATTTATAATTATTATTATTAAACTAATAATGTAAATAAACATTTTATTTAAAATAAAATTAATTCTTATAAAAAAAAACTTGGCAGATATATATAAAAAAAAATAAATAATATTTTATTAGTTTTAATTAAAAATTCTTATTTTTTTTTATTTAATAATTATTTATAGTAGAGCGCAACAAAATATAATTTCTATTTTTAATAAATTAAATAAATATTAATTTTATAAGTACGAGAAAAAATATATGTTTTATAACCTAGCTAAAAAAATTTCAAAATCTATATTTAATATATCAAATAAAGGTAAGATCACAGAATCTAATATACAAAAGACTTTACGTAACATTAGAACAGCCTTGTTAGAAGCAGATGTAGCATTAAAAGTAGTTAAAAAATTTATTTTAGATATAAAAAATGATGCTATTGGAAAAACATTTAATAATAGTTTTACTCCAGGTCAAGAATTTATTAAAATAGTTAAAAAACAACTAATATGTACTATGAGTTCGAATGAAAAAAATGATCATGTTTTAAATATGTCTACAGAGCCTCCAGCTGTTTTTTTATTAGTAGGTGCGCAAGGAATGGGTAAAACTACTACTGTTGGAAAATTAGCATTATTTATAAAAAAAGAAAAGAAAAAAAAAATATTAATAGCGTCAACTGATATTTATCGTCCAGCAGCTATTGAACAACTTGAAACGTTATCTAAACAAGCCTCAGTAGATTTTTTTCCTTTTTGCAAAAAAAAAGATAGTATTTTAATTGCTAAAGAAGCATTAAAATATGCGAAAGTTAATTTTTATGACGTTTTGCTATTAGATACAGTAGGAATAATGTATTCAAATATACACATGATGCATTTAATTCAATCTATAAGTAATGTAGTTAACCCTATAGAAATTTTATTAGTAATAGATGCTATGGTAGGACAAGATGCAATTAATATGATTGAGCAATTTAATACGTATTTACCTATATCCGGTATTATTTTAACAAAAATAGACAGTGATGCTCGTGGAGGTATAGCTTTATCTATAAAATATAGTACAGGAAAAATAATTAAACTTGTAGGAACTGGGGAAAAAATATATGATATTAAATATTTTCAACCTAAAAAAATTGCTGAAAGAATATTAGGAATGGAAAATGTTTTATCAGTAATACAGGAAATTGAAAATAAAATTGATCGTTCTAGTATAAAAAAGATAAAAAAAACTTTTTCTAATAAAACAGAGTTTAACTTGTATGATTTTTTAATTCAATTAAAACAAATAAATAAAATAGGGAATATTGAAAATATATTAGAAAGATTACCAAATAATAAAATAATTCCTAACGATGTTAAATCTAATTTAAATAGTAAATTATTAAAAAAATTTGTATCCATAATAAATTCTATGACAAAAAAAGAAAGATTATTTCCAAACATTATTAAAGGATCTAGAAAAAGAAGAATAGCTTTAGGATCTGGATTTAAAGTTCAAGATATAAACAATATGCTAAAACAGTTTGAAAATGTTAAAAGGTTAGTTAAATCAGTAAAAAAAACTGGAATTTCTAACATTATTAAAAATATTAGTAATTTTTTTCCTAACAAATTATTTTAAATTGTGTAAAAATACATTCATTTTTATAAATAAAGACATATTTATTATATAAATAAATAATTGTTTGATTGTATTCAAGTAGAGGTTAATACTATGGTAGTAATTAGATTAGCTAGACATGGAAGAAAGAATTTTCCTTTTTACAAAATAGTAGTATCAGATAATCGTTTTTCAGTAAAAAAAAGATTTATTGAACGCATTGGTTTTTTTAATCCTTTTTCATTAATAAAAGAGAAAAAATTTAATATTAACATGCAACGATTTCAACACTGGGTAAACAAGGGTGCTAAACCGTCAGATAGAACTAAAGACTTAATTGTGAAATTCAATTCAATAGATACAGTATAGACATAATTAATTAAATAATGATAATTATTAAAAATAAACATTTAAAAAAAAATAACGAAAATATTACAGTTGGAAAAGTAGGAAGACCGTATGGAATACTTGGATGGATATATTTAACTTCGTTTACAGAAAAAGAAGAAAATATTTTTAGTTATTTTCCTTGGTTTATAAAAGGGAAAAAAATCATTAACGTACAATGGAAAAAATATAAACAACGTTACATCTTCTCTATTAAAAATATAAATGATAGAGATAGTATTTCTGCATTGACTAATGAAAATGTTTTAGTAAAAGAGAGCGCATTACCGGATTTATCAAATAGTGAACTATATTGGAAAGATTTAATTAATTGTCATGTTTTTTCAATAAAAAATATATATATTGGGAAAGTTGTTGATTTGATTGATAATACTTTTAATGATTTGTTAGTTATAAGTAAGAAAACTTTTAAAAAAAATAAAGTAACAACTTTAATTCCTTTTATAGAAAAAAAAATTATAAAAAAAATAGATTTAATAAAAAATATTATTATTGTAGACTATAATGAAAGTTTATAAAAAAATAATTATATTTAATATTAATAATTATAAATTATATGAAAATTGATATCATTAGTATTTTTCCAGAAATGTTTTCGTCTATAAGTAAATATGGAATTTTAGGAAAAGCTATAAAAAAAAACCTTTTAACAATAGATTATTTTAATCCTAGACATTTTTCTGAAAATAAAAGAAAAAGAATTGATAGTAAACCGTATGGTGGTGGACCTGGAATGGTTATGATGTTTCAACCATTGACATCAGCAATTAATGTTTCGAAAAAAAAATCTAATAATACAACTAAAGTAATTTATCTAAGTCCTAAAGGTACTGAATTAAATAAAAAAAAAGCTCTTAGCTTAATAAAACATTCATATATAACATTAGTATGTGGTAGGTACCAGGGAATTGATGAAAGAATTTTAAAAACAGTTGTAGACGAAGAATTATCTATTGGAAACTATATTTTAAGTGGAGGGGAAATAGCTGCTATGGTTATAATAGACGTTATTTCTCGATTAATTCCAGGAGTGGTAGGAAATATTGATTCTATTAATTCTGATTCTTTTTCTAATAAACTATTAGAAGAACCTCAATATGCAAAACCAAAAACTATTTTAAATATGTCTGTTCCTAAAACATTACTATCAGGACATCATAAAAATATAAAAGAATGGAAGTTAAAAGCATCTTTAAAAGAAACATTATTAAAAAAACCAAATTTATTGTTAAAGAAAAAACTTTCAACTAAAGAACTCAAACTTCTTGTATTAATAAAAAAAAAACTGCATAAAAATAGTTTTTAAAACAAATTACTAAAACTTATGTATTTAAAGGTTACAAAACATGAGTAATATTATTAAAAATTTAGAAAGAAAAGAAATTAATAAAAAAAGCATTCCAATTTTTAGACCAGGAGATACATTAGAAATAAATATATGGATTATAGAAGGTACAAAAAAAAGATTACAATCTTTTGAAGGAGTGGTGATTGCCAAAAAAAACCGTGGATTGAATTCTTCTTGTACAATTAGGAAAATATCTAACGGAGAAGGAGTAGAACGCGTTTTTTCAATATATTCCCCAAATATTCATAGTTTTATGGTAAAAAGAAAAGGATTAGTGAGAAAAGCTAAATTATATTATTTAAGAAATAGAACCGGTAAATCTGCTCGTATAAAAGAACGTTTAAATTAAATAAAATTAAAGGTTTACATATATATATCTACTATAATAGAATCATGCAGTGCTATTGTTTTTCCTGCATGATTGTTCTTGTATAATAAAGTATACTAAATATAGTAAATAGATACGTCTTTAAAATGTTTATCTATTATTTTCTTTTTTACATATTATTTCATAGTTCCTCCAACAGTTATTTGATCTATTTTTAAAGTAGGTTGTCCTACTCCAACGGGAATACTTTGTCCTTCTTTCATGCAAGTCCCAATACCTTCATCCATGTTAAGATCATTTCCTACCATGGAAATATTGTTCATAACAGCTATTCCTGATCCTGTAAGCATAGCTTTTTTGACAGGATAACTAATTTTTCCTTTTTTAATAATATAAGCTTCTGATGTAGAAAAAACAAAATTTCCAGATGTAATGTCAACTTGTCCGTCCGAAAAGTTCACAGCGTATAATCCATAATCTATACTTTCAATAATATTTTTTTTACTAGAAAAACCAGATAGCATATAAGTATTAGTCATTCTAGGCATTGGTAAACTTTTATAGGATTGACGGCGTCCATTTCCTGTTGATTTCATATTCATTAATCTAGCATTAAATTTGTCATACATGTAATTGATAAGTATGCCTTCTTTTATTAAAATAGTTTTTTGACTTAAAACTCCTTCATCATCAATATTTAAGGATCCTCTTTTATGTAAAAGAGTTCCATCATCAATAATTGTACATAATTTAGATGTCACTCGTGATCCAATTTTATTACTAAATATTGAAGTTTTTTTCCTATTAAAATCACTTTCTAATCCGTGTCCAATAGCTTCATGTAATAAAATGCCTGGCCAACCTGAACCTAGTACAACAGGAAAAGATCCCGAAGGTGTTTCTTTTGCAGAAAGATTTATTAATGCTATGCGAACTGCTTCTTTAGATAAATAGTCAATGTAATTTTCTCCGATTTGTGAGGATAAAAAAAATTGATATCCAGTTCTTCTTCCACCTCCACTACTTCCTGATTCTATTCTTCCATTTTTTTCTACTAAAACAACAATAGATAATTGTACTAAAGGTCTTATGTCAGTAGTTAAATTTCCATCTGTTGAAGCAATTAAAATTTCTTCATAAGTCGCAGATAACCATGCATTTACTTCTATAACTTTTGGATTATATTTTCGAGCTGTAGAATTTACACGAAGTAAAATATCTAATTTATCTTTTGTTGTTAAAGAATTTAAAGGATTTATTGTGCTAAAAATTTGTTTTTTTTTAATGCTACAAAAAGGATTTAATACAGATTTTCTAAATTTTTTTGCTATTTCAGACGATAGTTTTGAACTTTTCAACAACGATTTTAAACTAATATTATTAGAATAAGCAAATCCTGTAGATTCTCCAAAAATAGTTCTAACTCCTAATCCTTGATCTATGTCACTGTGTCCTTCTTTCACAATATTATTTTCTAAAGTCCAAGATTCGTTAAAAATAGATTGAATATAAATATCAGCATAATCTATGTTTTTTTTTAATAGATTAGATAATACGTTAAATATATTTTCTTGAGTTATTTTATTTAAAATTAATAAATTGTTAATTACTGAAATATGCATAATATTATTTTCACTTCTGTTAAAAATTTAGCATCTTATTTATAACAAAAAAGGTTCTTCTTCTTTAATGTTTATTGTATAGGTTAAGACTCGTCTATAAATTGTTTAATTTTAATATAATTAAAAAGTTAATTATTAATAAATAGCAAAATCTAATTATTTTAGAGTATATAGCTTTAAATTAATAAAATATATTTATTATCTTAATAAAATATTTATCAAACAAATCCACGTTTACTTTATAAGTTTTACAATGTATTATTGAGTTAAATAGTTTTAAAATAGTTAAATTAAATTCTATTATAAAAACAATTTATTAACTTTAAAAATATATCAATTATAATCATCATGAAAAAAATTAATGTTTTAATATTAAATGGACCAAATTTAAATTTATTAGGAAAAAGAGAAATTAAAATTTATGGAGATAATACGTTATCTGATTTGTCAAAAACGTTATATAAAGAAGCTAAGTTATTAAATATAAGTTTAGATATATTTCAATCTAATTCAGAACATCGTTTAATTGAAAAAATTCATTTAGGATTGAATAAAGTTAATTTTATTATTTTTAATCCTGCTGCTTTTACGCATACTAGTATTGCTTTAAGAGACGCAATTTTATCTGTAAATATTCCATTTATCGAAGTTCACATTTCTAACATATATTCTCGTGAAAGTTTTAGATCTCACTCTTGGTTTTCTGATATATCATCTGGAACAATTTGTGGTTTTGGTTTTGATGGATATATTTGGGCATTAAGAAGTATACCTAAAAAATTACAAGTTAAATAACAATTAAAATAAACTTTATAAAATTAATATAAAATGTAAAAGAAATAAGTACATTACTTGAAAATTAATAAAAAATTAATAGTTTTTAAATTATTTACATTATTTTACATTATTTAAAATAAATACAATTTTTAGGATTTATAACTAAAGTATTGTTTTAAATAGTCAATAATTAAATTCATATCTTGAGGAAGATTAACAGTATAAGACATAAATACATTTGTCATAGGATGATAAAACTGAATTGTTTTAGCATGTAATAGAGGTCTAGAGACATAATTAGTAAAACAAGCTAAAATTTTTTTAGAAATTTTTTTACTTTTTTTTGAAAAATATACATTATCTCCTAAAATAGGATGTTTTATGTGTAGCATATGAACTCGGATTTGGTGAGTTCTTCCTGTTTCTAATTGTACTTTTACATGTGAACAATGATGAAATTGTTCAATAACTATAAAACGTGTAGTAGCCTTTTTTCCTTTTATATTAACTGACATTAATTTTCTTTGAACATTATGTCTAGAAATAGGTTTATTTATAACTCCTATTTTTGGTGGTTTTCCAAACACAATTGTTTCATATATTCTAGTAATTTTTCTTAATTTTAATAACCCGACCAATTTATAGTACGAAGATATAGTTTTTGCAACTACTAGTAATCCTGTTGTATCTTTATCTAATCGATGGACAATACCTACTCTCGGAATTTTTAGTAAGTTGTGATTTTTATATATCAAACCATTAGCTAATGTTTTATTTGGATGTCCAGGACCAGGATATACAACCATTCCTCTTTTTTTATTTATAATCAATAAGTGTTCATCTTCGTAAATAACTGACAAATTTAGATTTTCAGGTTCAATTGAATTATTTTCAGTTACATCGATTATAGTAGTAATTATATCTTTTAAAAAAATTTTTTTTTAGGTTTAGTGCTAATTAAACCATTTACACTAACTTTTTTTGTTAAAATACATTTTTTAAAATATGAACGAGAATATTCTGGCAAATTCATTGATAAAACTTTGTCTAATCTTGTATCTTTATTTGGTAAAGAAAAAACAGTAAACATTCGATAAGTAGAATTATTCATTATTTCCTTTAAATAACAAGTTTGTCTATATGTTTATAGAATATAAATGGTAATAATAATTGGAATATATTATTAATATTATTAATATAAAATCTTTTAATAAAAAAATATTATATATGCAAAATATTTTATAGATATTTTATATAAAAATAAAAACCAAATTATGAAACGTGATTATATATATATGTTTATAATTTAACTTTAATTTAATTTTTTTAATTAAAAATTATTTTTTTGATAAAATAGTAAAATTTATGAATTTTAATTAAACATCTATGTTTCAAAATTATATTAGACGTTAAATACTACTTAATATTAAATGCATAAAATTTTAAATAGGAATTATATGAATATAAGTTCTAATACTATACGTAACATATTTTTAAATTTTTTTTTAAAAAAAAATCATTGTATTTTTCCTGGAAGTCCATTAGTTTCAAATAATGATCCTTCTTTGTTATTTACTAATGCAGGTATGAATCAGTTCAAAGATGTATTTTTAGGAAAAAAAAAATCTCAACATTCTAGAATTGTTACTGTGCAACAGTGTTTAAGAACAGGTGGAAAACATAATGATTTAAACAATGTTGGATTTAACTCTAGACATCATACATTTTTTGAAATGCTAGGAAATTTTAGTTTTAATGGTTATTTTAAGGAAGAAGCAATTTCTTATGCATGGGAACTATTAACTAGTCCTAACTATTTTAATTTACCTAAAGAAAAACTTTGGATTACTACCTATGCTCAAGATCAACAAACTTATAATATTTGGAAAAAAAAATTTAATATTCCATTAGATAAATTAATAAAAATAAGTGATAAAAAAAATGAAAAATATAAGTCTGATAATTTTTGGCAAATGAGTTCTACAGGGCCTTGTGGTCCTTCAACTGAAATTTTTTTTGACAAAGGTAGTCATTTAAAGGGTTATCCTCCAGGTTCAAATTATAACACAGGTGATCGATTTATTGAAATTTGGAATTTAGTTTTTATACAGTTTAACAGAATTAACAAAGATCATTTAATTCCTTTACCTAATGTATTAATAGATACAGGAATGGGATTAGAAAGAATCGTTTCTATTATTCAAAAAGTTGATTCAGCATATGAAACCGACTTATTTTTATTTTTAATAAAAAAAATTATAGATATGTCTAAAACAAGTAATTTTAATAATTCTTCTATAAGAATTATAGCTGATCATGTACGATCTTCTGTATTTATTATTTCAAACGGTATTGTTCCATCTAACGAAAGACAGGGTTATGTTTTAAGACGAATATTACGAAGAGCTATAAGACATGGAAATAAAATAGGAATAAAGGATTTATTTTTTTATAAATTAGCTTCTTTTTTTATTGAGAAAATAAAAAAAAATAATATTTTATTATCAGAAAAAAAAGATTTTATTATACAAATAATTAAAAAAGAAGAAGAACAGTTTTTTTATGTTTTAGAAAAAGGATTATTTCTATTAAAAGAAAAATTTAAACATATAAAAAATAATACTTTAGATGGAAAATCTTTATTTTCTATGTATGATACTTATGGTTTTCCAATTGACTTAGTTACAGATATTTGCAAAGAAAATAATTTTCAAATTGATTTAATTCAATTCAATAATCTAATGGATCGACAAAAAAATAGAGCAAGAAAGAATAATAATTTTTTTCAAACAAATAACTTAAAGTTAAAGTCAAAAACTTCATCTTTGTTTCAAGGATATACAGATACTAAAATTAAATCTGAAATAAAAGAAATTTTTATAAATCAAAAACTAAAAAAAAAATTAAGGTTAGGAGAACAAGGGATAATTATCTTAGATAAAACAACGTTTTACCCTGAATCAGGAGGACAAATAGGAGATTTAGGAAAAATTTTTTTAAAAAATAGCGTTTTCTTAGTAAAAGATACAAAAAAATATGGAAAAGCAATAGGACATATTGGACAAGTTATTAAAGGATCATTTGCTATAAATGATATGGTTGATGTACAAGTAGATAAAAAAAAGAGACACTCGATTCAATGCAATCATACTTCAACTCATTTATTACATGCATCGTTACGATTAGTTATTGGAAAACATGTTGAACAAAAAGGTTCTTTAGTAGAAGAAAAATACTTAAGATTTGACTTTGTTAATATTGAAATATTAGATTCAGAAAAAATTTCTATTTTAGAAAGATTAATAAATGAAAAAATTCGGGAAAATATTTGCATAAAAACTAAAATTGTAAAATTTAATAATATAAATAAAGAAAATGTAATATTGTTGCCTAATTTAAAATATAGTACCAACGTCAGAGTATTATCTATAGGAGATTTTTCTAAAGAATTATGTGGTGGAACACATGTGAATTATACAGGAGAAATAGGTACTTTTAAAATAACAAATGTATCAAATGTAGGTGCTGGAATATCTAGAATAGAAGCTGTCACTGGTAATCAAGCAATTTTAGATATGCAAATAAAAAACAATATTTTAAAAAAAATTGCGGGATTTTTAAAAACTAATGTTAATAATATAGAAAAAAAAATTATTCAATTAATTAAAAACAATTTTGAATTAGAAAAAATTCATGAAGAAAATATAAATAAAAAAATAAAAAAGATAAGTAGACAATTAATAAAAAACGTTTTTATTATAAATAATAATAAAATTATTATAGAATATATACATATAAATGATCATAAAGTTATAAAAAAAATAATATCTATTATTTATCAAGTATTAAATAAAGGTATAATAATTATATTTTATAGTGTAGATGGAAAAATGTATTTTCATGTAAAAGTCACCAAAAATATTCTTTATATAATTAATGCGGTTGATTTAACAAATAAAATAGCTATAGATATAAATGGAAAAGGAGGAGGGAAAAAAGAATCAGCATCAGGTTTTGGAGATAATGTAGAAGATTGTTCTATCTTTTTAAAAAAAATAAAAGATTATGTTATTAAAAATATATATAAGTATTGCTCTTTTAAAAATAATTAAATTTAAAATAAATATCATGTTTAAGTTCTATTTGATATAATAAAAAAAAATTTTAAATAAACTTAGATTTTTTATGGTTAATATTTTATATATAAATAGTTTAATTGGTTATTAAACAATAAATATTTTAAATTGGAAATAGTCGTATATTATAGTCTAAAACGTTTCAAGGAGTAGGGAATGTTAATTTTAACTCGACGAGTCGGTGAAACATTAATTATTGGTGATGAAATAACAGTGACTGTATTAGGTGTAAAAGGAAATCAAGTGCGAATTGGAGTCAATGCTCCAAAAAAAGTTTCTATACATAGAGAAGAAATATACGAACGTATTCAAGCTGAAAAAAAACAAAATTAATATGTAATATAGATAAGAATAGTAATTTTTATTAATAGTAATTCAAATATTTTTTCTATGTGTTAAAATAATTACATGTTGATTGAATATGTTTATTAACGATAAATATTTGTATTATTTGTAACAACAAATATAAAAATAGTTGAGATAAAAAATTATTGACTTATTGAATAAAAAAGTAATATATTAAGCATATTAATATTAAAAAATTATGTGATGTTGGTGAGATGGCCGAGAGGTTGAAGGCGTTCCCCTGCTAAGGGAATATATAGATAAATCTGTATCGAGGGTTCGAATCCCTCTCTCACCGAAAAGCATCCGTAGCTTAGATGGATAGAGCACTCGGCTACGAACCGAGAGGTCGGAGGTTCGAATCCTTCCGGATGTAGTAGACATATAAATTTATATAAAATATAAAATTTGTACTGCTTCCATAATAATTATATATATGCATAAATTTTAACGTGATTAACTGTTTGTTATGAATGTATTCTAATTTTATTTTTTAATAAAATGTTATAAAAATTACTCTATTTATAATACTAAATAACTAGTATATAAAAAATATATAAGTTAGCAGTTAAATTAACTTATTATTCCAATTAAAATATAAAGAAATTTATATAATGTTTTAACTTAATTTATGTATCTAAAAAACGTTCAATTATATCAAAAAAATTAAAGCTAAAAATTATTTAATGAGAATTCCAAGAATATATCAATTTAAAAAACTGTCTGTCACTGATTCTATCGTTTTACATGAAAAAAAAATAGTTCATTATATAAAAAATGTATTAAAAAAAAAAAAAACGATTACATAAAATTATTTAACAACAAAAATATTATATTTTTAGCAACAATTCAATTCATTTCTAAAGAATTAATTGCTTTAAAGATCATTAATTGTACTAGTGAAAACAATGAATCAAACTTGTATTTACATTTAGGACAAATAATTTCAAAAAATAAAAATATGGATATGATTATTCAAAAATCAGTAGAACTAGGAGTTTCTAAAATTACTCCTATTTTTAATAAATTATTAAAAAACATTTTAAATAAAGATTACATATATAAAAAAATGAAACATTGGAAAGAGATCATTATTTCATCCTGTCAACAATGTGAAAGAAACATTGTTCCAGAAATAGATGAACCACAATGTTTAAAAAAATGGATAAAAGAAGATAAAAAAGAAAAAAAATTTTTTTTTGAAAAAAGTGGAAAATATAGCATCAACAATTTAGATCAGAATATAAATAAAGTTAGAATTTTAATAGGATCAGAATACGGATTTTCTAAAAAAGATAAAATGTATTTGTTAAAAAACGGATTTAGTAGTTTGTCTTTAGGCTCTAGAACTTTAAGAATGGAAACTGCGGCAATTTCTGCTATTTCTTGTCTACAACTAAAATTTGGTGATTTTTAAATTTTCTTATAACAAACTCAATAAAATATTTTCAGTAAAAAATATAAATTATAAAACATAGTATATAGCTCAATGAGCTAGTTAACTATTTTTATTATTTTTTTTTAAAATTTTTATTCCCAATTTTCCAGAAATAATGCAAATATCTGCTGATTGTTTTGCAAATAATCCAACTGTAACAATTCCTGGATATGAATTTAATTTTTCTTCTAGTTTTAGAACGTTGTTAATTTTTAAATTATATGCATCAATTATTTTATTTCCATAATCTGTAGTAAAATTTTTTCTAAGTATTGGAAAACAACCTAAACTAATTAATTTTTTTTTAATATGAGAAACGCTCATAGGAACTACTTCTATAGGAATAGGAAATTTCCCTAATTTTTTTACTATTTTACTGTCATCAACGATACAAATGAATTGTTTAGACTTTGAAGCAAGAATTTTTTCTCCAGTTAAAGCACCTCCACCTCCTTTAATCATCATTAAGTTATAGTCAATTTCATCTGCACTATCAATATATACGTCGATTTTTTCAACATTGTTACAATTTAAAATACAGAATTGATATTTTTTTAGAATATTTAAAGAATGAATGGAACTAGATACAACACCTGTAATACAATGTTTTAATTTTCTTAAATATTTAATAAAATGAAGTATTGTGCTACCTGTTCCTATTCCTATTATTGAATTTTTTTTTATATAATTCATTGAAAATAATGAAGCTGAACTCTTGTATTTTTCTTGATACAAATTATTTACTCCTATTTTTAATGAGTAAAATAGATATAACATTAAATATATGTGATACATTTTATTTTTTAATAAAAATGTACTGGGGTACCTGGATTTGAACCAGGGATGCCGATATCAAAAACCGGTGCCTTACCACTTGGCTATACCCCAATCGGTTTTTTTATAAAAAATAAGTATTATTTTAAACAATACTAATTATTTATTAATTCTGGGGTACCTGGATTTGAACCAGGGATGCCGATATCAAAAACCGGTGCCTTACCACTTGGCTATACCCCATTTTTAAATATATAAATACAAAAAACTATTTAAAAAATTAATATCATGTTATATACGGAAGGCGAGACTTGAACTCGCATACTTTTCAGTGCCAGAACCTAAATCTGGTGCGTCTACCAATTTCGCCACTTCCGCTTATGTTTATATACATATTGTATAAATTGACTAGGAATATATTTTTTAGCTACGATGGGATTTGAACCCATTACCTCAGCGTTATGAGTGCTGCGCTCTAACCTATTGAGCTACGTAGCTGTTTAAATTTATTTAATAAAATTAAATATATAGTATATTTATGATATTGTACCATAATATAAATCAATAAAGGAATAAAAAATGTTTTAAGTTTACAATAAAACTATTGCTTTGTTTATTTAATATTAACTAAAAATTATTATAAATTTATAATTTATTGTTTTTGAGGGAAAATATGAAAAATACATATAATAATAATTTTATTGAAAAAATAATTAGTAAAGATTTAAAAAATAAAATTCATAAAAAAATACGAACGCGATTTCCTCCTGAACCTAACGGTTATTTACATATTGGTCATGCCAAATCTATATATTTAAATTTTTATCTAGCAAAAAAATTTAATGGACGTTTTCATTTAAGATTTGATGACACTAATCCGATAAAAGAAAAAATATCTTATGTAAAAGCTATTAAAAAAGATTTAACATGGTTAGGATGTATATGGGATGGAAGTGAAAAATATACTTCTAGATATTTTAATTATTTATATGAATATGCTATAGAACTGATTAAAAAAGGTTTAGCTTACGTTGATAAACTAAAAAAAAACGAAATAAAAAAATATCGCGGTACATTAATTAAACCAGGAACTAATAGTCCTTACAGAAATCACACTATAGAAGAAAATTTATTTTTATTTAAAAAAATGAAGAATGGCGAATTTTCTGAAGGAAATGCATGTTTACGTGCTAAAATAGATATGAAATCTTCATTTATAGTAATGAGAGATCCTATTTTGTACCGTATTATATTTTCGAATCATCATCAAACTACAAATACTTGGTGTATTTATCCTACTTATGATTTTGCTCATTGTATATCAGATGCTATAGAACATATTACACATTCTTTGTGTACTTTAGAATTTCAAGATAATAGAAGACTATATAATTGGATTTTAGATAATATATCTATTAAATATAAACCTAAACAATACGAATTTTCAAAATTAAACATAGAATATTCAGTCTTATCTAAGAGAAAACTGAAAACTATTATTGAAAAAAAAATAGTAAATAATTGGGATGATCCAAGATTACTTACTATTTCAGGATTAAAACGAAGAGGATATACTCCTGAATCGATAAAAAACTTTTGTATGAAAATCGGAATTACTAAACAAGAAAATTCAGTTCAATTATCATTACTAGAATCTTGTATTCGATCAGATTTAAACGTGAGAGCTCCTAGAATAATGGCTATATTAGATCCAATTAAAATAATAATATACAATATGAATGATTCTCAAAAAGAAATTATAACTGTTCCCAATCATCCTAACAACAAAAAAATGGGAAATAGAAAATATATATTTTCAAAAGAAATATATATAGATAGATCTGATTTTAATGAGAAAAAAAGTAATAATAATATAAAATTATCTTATGGAACGTTTATTCGACTTAGATATGCGTACGTTATTACAGTTACTGAGATTAAAAAAGATAATTTTGGTAAAATTGTTTGTTTAATTTGTAAATATGATAAAAATACGTTTCGTAAAAATCCTACAAAATATCGTATTAGTGGAATTATTCATTGGATTGCAAAAGAAAATATTTTAAACGCTGTATTTAACATTTATAAACCTTTATTTAGAATCAAAAAACCTGATTTAGAAAAAACATATTTACCATTTATAAATGAAAATTCATTAGTAAAAAAAAATGGAATAGTAGAAAAAAGTATTATTTTCAATAGTAAAAACAATTTTTATCAATTTGAAAGAGTAGGATATTTTTGTATTGATAAAGACAGTTTAGATAAATTAAATGTAAAAAATCATATAATTACTTTTAATAGAATAGTTACATTAAAGGAAAGAAAAAATAATAAATTGTTAAAAAAACAACAACGTTAAAATACTTATTTTATTTATTTTATCATGTAAAAAGATTTATTTAGTTAATTTTAAATAAATTTTAAGTTTATTAATAATAGTATTATTTAAAATATTTTTTTAAAATTATTTCTATCACAACTAAATTTTTTTTTTCATTTTTATTTAATATTTTAAAATTTATGCGAAAAATCGTATTTTTATATGAATAAAAAGATAAATTATAATAAATTTATTTAGTGTATATTTACATAAATAATATCTATTTATTAAAGAAAAATATTACTACACATACATATATAGTTTGTGATTAATCGAACAGTAACTAACTAGATTGATACGTTTTAAATTTGATTAATTAAAAGAAAATCAAACATCAATCTTGTACAATATCGCATTTAGTTGTTCACTTAAAAAAATATATATAATTATTAATATTTAGTAAGAAAGAATATAAAAAATATTTTTTTTTTAAAATTGCGATAAAACATTTTGTTTAAATCACAAATAAATTATATGTTTAGTCATGTTATATATTTAATATTTAAGAATTAACAATTTAATAAAAAAACACATGATTTTTTTAATTTTTTAATAAATTGCATTGCTTAAATTTCAATTGTTACTAATATAATGAATATTCATTCTATTAATAATTTAATAAATATAAATAAATCTTAATATTTTATTATTAAACTAAATATATAGTAATATTGATTAATATTTTTTTGTATAAAAATATATATAGATTTAAAAAAATGTGCATGTTATTAAAATATTGTTTATATGTTATACATTTATATATACAATAAATATTGCAGTAAAAACTACTACTAGTAGTAGTATGTTACAAATAAAAAAATGTCAATGAACAATTAATTATTTACAAATATAAATATAACAAAAATTACACATCATTTATTAATATTAAAATTACTTTATGTTATTTTTTTCATACAAATGATTTTTATTCAAAATAAGCATATGAGATATTAATTCTATTAATAATACAGTTAAAGTAGTTTATTTAAGCTTATATCTTTCATAAAAAAATATATATGCACCGTTTTATATACAAAAAAAATTATTTTATAGGAAACAATAATGTCAAAAATTAAAAAAATAATTTCTAGAGAAATAATTGATTCCAGAGGATACCCGACTGTTGAAACGGATGTTTATTTACAAGATGGTACTTTTGGAAGAGCATCATGTCCATCAGGAGCTTCAAAAGGAAAACAAGAAGCAGTAGAGTTAAGGGATAATGATCTTTTAAGATTTTGTGGAAAAGGAGTAAAAAAATCTGTTCATTTAATTAATAATGATTTTAATAATCTTTTAAAAAATTATGATTGTACTGATCAAAACAAAATAGATTTAGCTATGATAAATTTTGATGGGACTGAAAATAAATCTAATTTGGGAGCGAATAGTATTCTATCTATTTCTTTAGCAGTAGCAAAAGCTGCATCAAAATATAAAAAGATACCTTTTTTTCAATATATTGCTGAAATAAATAATACAGATAATAAACTATCTATGCCGATTCCAATGATTAATATAATTAATGGAGGAAAACATGCAAATAATAATTTAGATATACAAGAATTCATGATTCGTCCTATAGGAGTAAAAACTATTAAAGAATCTATAGAAATAGGAGCAAAAATATTTCATTCTTTAGGAAAAATTTTAACAAGAAAAGGAATGAGTACTGCAGTAGGAGATGAAGGAGGATATGCTCCTAATTTAAAAAACAACGAAGAAGCTTTGCAATTAATTAAAGAATCTATAGAAAATTCTGGCTATATTTTAGGAGAAAATATTTCAATAGCTATTGATTGTGCTGCTTCTGAATTATTTTCTTCTAAAGAAAAAAAATATGTTTTAGACAACAAAAATAAAAAATTTACATATAAAGAATTTACTAATTATCTAGAAGAATTATCTGATAAATATTTTATATCTTCGATAGAAGATGGACAGCATGAATCAGATTGGAATGGTTTTAAATATCAAACTGAAAAATTAGGAAAAAAAATACAAATAGTAGGAGATGATTTATTTGTTACTAACTCTAACTTGTTAAAAAAAGGAATAAAAAATAACATTGCTAATGCTATTTTAATAAAACCTAATCAAATTGGGACATTAACTGAAACATTGCAAACTATTAAAATAGCACAAAAAGCAAATTATAAGGTGATTATTTCACATAGATCGGGTGAAACTGAAGATGTGACTATTGCAGATTTGTCTGTTGGAACTAATGCTGGGCAAATTAAAACTGGGTCTATGAGCAGAACAGAAAGAGTAGCAAAATATAATCAATTAATAAGAATTGAAGAATTAATAGAGAAAAATTTGACTCCTTTATGTTCTTTTGTTTAAGTAAATTATTTTAATTAATAAAAAATTAATTGCATAAATCTTATCTTTTAGATATAAAATATTCATATATTAAATAAAATATTAAATATTATCTATCAATTTTTTTACACATGTTGTATTAGTAATTTCTAATACAACAAAATTTTTACTTTATAAATATAAAAATACTAATAATTATTATTAAGATGCTTTTGTACAAAAATGTTATTTATTTTTGTATAAAAGTGAAAATAAACTTTATTAATTTTTAATTTTAAAATGCTAAAAGTATTAAATATATATTTAAATTTGCAAAAATACAAAATCAAATTGGTTAAATATAAATTTAATTCACTCTTTTAAACAAATAATTTTGTAATTTGTTAATAAATATATTAAACATTGTTTATTTATAAATTTTTTTTATTCATATCTAAGATAGAATACGTAATTACCGATATAAAATTAAAATTGTTTACTGGAATTAATATTCTTAGTGAAAAATGTGCTATTTAATTTGTATTATACGTTTGAATAGATTTAGATCTTATTCACATAATAATTTGAAATACAACAATTAAAATTTAAATTAGTTTAATTTTATTAAAAATAAAATGCTTTTTATTTAATTTATTAAAATTTTTTTTAAAAAATTAAGCACTATTAATGATTTTAAAGGTTTTATTTTATTAAAGTTAATTTTCTTTATTAATTTAATTGCCTTTATAATAGGTAATTTTTGTTCTTTATGGATTTGTTTTAATTTTTTTTTAGCATTTAAGACGACTTTTTTAGGAAATCCAGATAGTAAAGCTACTGACAAACCATAGCTTTTTTCTGTAAATCCTTTTTTTAAAACATAATTAAAAAAAATTTCATTATTTTTAAACAAAGAATCAAAATAAATATTTTTTATATTTTTATATTTTTTTTCCAAATCTGACAATTCAGAATAATGAGTAGAAAAAAGAGTCATGCATTTTATATCTTTAGCTAAATTTTTAGCACAAGACCAAGCTAAAGATAATCCGTCTTGCGGTGAAGTACCTCTTCCTAATTCATCTATGATAACTAGACTATTTGATGTAGCATGATTTAAAATATAAGCAGTTTCTAACATTTCCATCATAAACGTTGATTTTCCAGAATACAAATCATCATGAGCTCCAATACGAGTAAATATTTTATCAATAGGACCAATTGATGCTTTTGTAGCTGGAACATAACTTCCAATATAAGACAAAATTACTATAATTGCTATTTGGCGCATATAAGTACTTTTTCCACCCATATTAGGACCTGTAATTATCGACATTCTTTTTTTTGAAGATAAATAAGTTGAGTTAGGAATGAAACTTTTCTCTTTTGCTAACTCAACTATTGGATGTCTTCCATTAATTATACTAATACCATAATTTTTTGTTAAAGTAGGGCAAACATAATTTAAATTAATTGCTATTTTTGCAAAGTTATTTAATACATCTAATTCTGCAATAGAATAAGAAGTTTTTTTTAATTTTTCTAAAAACGGAGTGATTTTATGTAATATACTTAAATATATTTCTTTTTCAATATCAATAGAAATAGTCTTTGCATATAAAATTTTTTCTTGATAATTTTCTATTTCAGGTATTATATATCTTTCTGTATGTTTTAAAGTTTGTTTTCGGAAATAATTATTAGGAATTAAACAACTATCTTTTTTGTTTACTTGTAAATAATATCCAATAATTTTATTAAATCCTATTTTTAAGGAATTCGCTCCAATTTTTTTTTTTTGTTTAAGTTCAATTTTTTTTAAGTAGCTTAAAGAATCGTGAGCTATTTCTCGCCATCGATCAAGTTTTTTGCTAAATCCAGTAGCAATAACATTACCATAATTTATATAATAAGATGGCATAGGTTGAATAGCATTGTGTAAAAGTGTATTTAAACTTTTGCATAAATGTATTTTATTGTTTAAACGAATTAAATTTTTTTCTAATATTTTAGAGAGAAGTATTTTTAATTTTGGTAATAATGATAATAAATTTCTTAAATTTACCAAATCTTTTGGAATAGATTGGTTTAATGATATACGAGTTATTATTCTTTCTAAATCATGAAATTTTTCTAAAATAGAAGTTATTTTCTGATAGTTTTTTAACAAAATAGTTACACTATTTTGTCTATTAACAATTTCGCTTGTATTACATATGGGAGAAACAAGCCATCTCTTTAACAATCTACTGCCCATCAATGTAGATGTTTTATTTATTAAAGACAACAAAGAACCATTTTTATTAGAAATATTTTTACTTTCATTAATTTCTAAATTTTTTCTAGTAGAAAGATTCATATATATATATATATGTTTATTTTTTATTTTTAAATTTTGAATATGAGATGGAATATTTTTTTTTATATATTTTACATATTGTAAAATACTACCTGCTGCTCGAACTCCTAATTTTTTTGTTTTGAGTTTACTTTTTTGTTTTTTATTACTTAAAAAATGTGAAATAAGTACTTGATATGATTTTTTCAAATTAAAATTTGATATAGATCTTTTTTGTATTCCTATTCTTTTATTAAATAAAAACGAATAAGCAAAATTTTTTGGTAGTAAAATTTCTTCTGGATTAGTTTTTTCTATTTCTGACATTAAATCGTTTATATGATTAAATTCTAAAATTTCTAATTTTCCTAAACATAAATTCAAGCTAGAATATCCAAAAGAATTATCTTTTTCAAAAATAGATACTAATAAATTATCTTTTTTTCCATTTAATAATTCTTCATTAACTACAGTTCCAGGTGTAATAACTTGTACAATTTTTCGTGGTATAAGACTGTTATTAAATAATTTATTGTTAACTTGATCACAAATTACAATAGATTTTCCTAATTTTAGCAACTTCTTACAATAATAATTTATTTTTTGACATGGAAAACCTGCCATTGGAACAACTTTTTTTGCAGAAAAGCCTTTTTTAGTCAAAACAATTTTTAATATTGATGTTGCAATTTTCGCATCTTCGTAAAAAAGTTCATAAAAATCACCTATTTGAAAAAATAAAAACATATTAGGGTATAATTTTTTTATTGATAAATACTGTTGAATTATTGGAGTATGTCTATAACAATTTGTATTTAGCATGAATATTCCATATTGATAAATTTAAAAACTTTAATAGTTGTTATAAAAAAAAATATCAAATGATAAAATCAAATGAATGTGTCTATATTAGTTAAAAACTAGATATAAAACTTGTTATAAATATATATTTACATTGTAAATTCATTTAAATATATATATTTAATATATATAAAAAATTTAGTAAATGTTTACAACAATGAATAAAACACTACAAAATTGTATGTATGTATCTTTAGCAATAACTAAATTTAAATTTTAAAATTATGAGTATAAATACCTTTTGTAAATGAAAATTATTTTAAACTAGTAATAGTTTAAATTTCATTTTCTTATTATCTTATTTATTAAATAAATAAGTTATATTTGTTAATTTATCTATTTTGTGTAATTTTAAAGTTTTTATTTAATAACAAAAAAAAAATAATTTAAAATTAATAAATGTAACTTTTGTTAATTAATTATTTTAAATTGAAAATATCGTGTATAACAATCGCGTTTAGTAAATATTTTATATATATATATAAAATATACTTGGTATAAAAGATAAAAATAAATTGTTAGTTAAAAATTTTAATACATTTTTTAAAATTAAGTGTTTTTTATTTAACATTTTACATTTTTTAACAATATTTCATAACAATACTACCAGCGTTGTTTAAAAAAAATAAAAAAATGCATTTTACAAATAGTTACTTATTATCCTAGAGAATTAATTTTAAATTAAATATACAAATTATAAATTAAGTATTTTCAATTAAAACAAATTTAATTCAATAATATTTGTTAGTGTAATCAAAAAAATGTAATTATAAAATTATCTTGTAAAACTTAATTATTTATATAATTTTATAATATTTTATATGTATAAATGTAAAATATGTAAATTATTCATTCATATATATTTTAATAATGGAATGCTGGAATGAAAAACATACATCAAAAAAATATAATTTTAGTAGATGGAACGTCTTGTTTATATCGGGCATATTATGCTTTTCCATTTTTTTTTAATTCAAAAGGACAGCCATCAGGAGCTATTTATGGAGTATTAAATATAATTCGAAGTTTATTTTTAAATTATGATCCATATACAATGATCATTATTTTTGATTCTTCTAAAAAAAACTTTCGTAAAAAATTATATAAAAACTATAAGAAAAATAGATCATCTATGCCTGAAAATTTAAAAATTCAAATTGATCCTTTGTATCAAGTTATTGAATATCTTGGTATTCCTTTAATAATTGAATCTAACGTAGAAGCAGATGATGTTATTGGAACATTATCAAAATTAGCAGAACAAAAAAATTTTTCTGTTCTTATTAGTAGTACTGATAAAGATATGGCTCAATTAGTTAATAAAAATATTTCGATTATAGATAACTCAAAAAAGTGTATTTTAGGACCTAAAGAAATAAAAAAAAAATATGGCGTTAAAGCAGAATATATAAACCATTTTTTAGCGTTAACAGGAGATGTTTCAGACAATGTTCCTGGAGTTTTGGGAATAGGAAAAAAAACAGCATTGATATTAATAAATAGATTTGGAAGTATTAAAAATATTTATAAAAACCTTAAGAAAATTCAAGAACTATCATTAAGAGGGAAAGTTAGAATTCAAAAAAATTTAAAAAAATATCAAAAAAATGCTTTTTTATCACTTAAATTAACAACAATTAAACTAAATGTTTCTTTGAAAGAAAATATAGAAAATATGTTATTATTAAAACCAAAAATTAACTTATTATTACATTTTTTTCATTACTATGAATTTAATTATTTTTATAAATTGTTTTTAATTAATGAATGGTTTTTTCCAAAAAATCATAATTTTATCGTGAAAAAAAAAGAAAAATATAAAAAATATGAAAAAAATTATTATAATAATATGATTTTAGATAAAAAAAATTTTAAATTATGGTTAAATGAATTTAAAGAAAACAAGAAATTTTCATTTTTTTTTGATATTTACTATATAAACGAAACAATTTTTAATATTAATGGAATAGTACTTTCTGCAGAAAAAAATAAATTCTGTTATTTAGTTTTTAAAACTAATAAATTAAATATTATTAGTAATCTTAATATAAATGTGGTTTTTAAAAAATTGAAAATCATGTTTGAAGATCCAAACGTTGTAAAAATAACAGAAAACTTAAAATTACAATATTTTATTTTGTTTTTTTTAAAAATAAAAATATGTAATAGATATTTTGATACTATGTTAGAGTTATATTTATTTAAATATAATAAATTATCATATGATAATACAAACGTTTTTATTATAAACAATATTTTTAAGTATTCTAAATATGAAAAACTATTAGAAAATTCAAATTCGTTAATAAACTCAAATAAAACTTACTCTAGTAAAATCACATCAATAGACCATATAAAAAAAATTATAAAAAAAAGTTATTTTATTTTCAAAACTCATATGCATATATTGCCTTTAATAAAAAAAAATAAAGTTATGTTTAATTTATATAAGAACATTGATTTACCATTAGTAAAAACGCTTTTTAAAATGGAGTTGAATGGGGTTTTAATAGACTGTAATTTACTAAAATCATTTTCTAAAAATATAACTAAAAAACTAATTAAACTAGAAAAAAAAGCTTATATTCATTCTGGAACAATATTTAACTTATCATCTACAAAGCAAATTCAAGAAATTTTTTTTAAAAAAAAACTATTTGTTGCAAAAAAAAATAAAAAATTTTCTACTAATAAAAAAGTATTGTTAACATTATCTAAATATGATCCTCTTCCTCAGATTATATTAAAATACCGTAGTTTACGAAAATTGCAATCTACTTATATAAACAAGCTACCTAAAATGGTTAGAAAAGATTCAAAAAGAATACATACTTCTTATTATCAAACTATTACAAATACTGGAAGATTATCTTCAAAAAATCCTAATTTACAGAACATTCCGATCGATAAAAAAAATAAAAAAAATATTCGAACAGCATTTATAGCACCAAAAAATTTTGTAATAATGAGTGCTGATTATTCGCAAATAGAATTAAGAATCATAGCTCATTTATCAAATGATAAAGCTTTAGTTCATGCTTTTAATACTGGGAAAGACATACATAGTATAACTGCATCAGATTTATTTCATGTAAACGTTAGTTCAGTAACGTTTGAGCAAAGAAAAATAGCTAAAACAATTAATTTTTCTGTAATATATGGAATTAGTGCTTTTGGATTAGCACAAAAACTAGATATTGAAATTACTGCTGCTGAAAAATATATTCATTTATATTTTAAAAAATATAGTGGAGTACATAAATATATAGAAAAAATTAAAATTATTGCAGCGAAAAAAGGTTATGTAAGAACTATAGATAAACGAAAGCTATATATCCGAAACATACAATCTAATAATAAAAATTATCAAAAAGCTGCTGAAAGAGTTGCTGTAAATGCTCCTATTCAAGGTACAGCAGCAGACATTATAAAAAAAGCTATGATATATGTTAATAATGATTTAGAACAATATTTTTTAAAACATGCAGGAATGATCATGCAAGTTCATGATGAACTAGTATTTGAAATAAGAAAAGAAAAATCTTTTGATATTGCTAAACGTATACAAAAAATTATGGAATCATGTGTACATTTAAATGTACCTTTAAAAGTTAACATAAAAATAGGAAAAAATTGGAATGCAGTGATGTGAAAAAATTTATATTCAAAAATTTAGTATGTTTTATAATTTAAAATACTTTTATACGATTAATAATCGCTTAAATTAACATTATTTATATTTTATATTAAACATTTAACATAAATTTTTATTCCAAATATCATTAGAATTAAATAATTTTATTGTTTAAATTTTTCTACGATTTTGGTGCCAATAATATATTTTTCTTTTTAAATAATCAATACCTGTTTTTTTTAAAGCAGAAAATGTAATTATATCTATGTTATTATGTTTTACAGATAGTTTTTCTTTTACTTGCAATATTTTTATTTTTTGAGAATTTAATGCAATCTTATCTGATTTATTCAACAGAACTAATACAGGAATATTATTTTCACAAGCTTTTTTTATAAAAAATAAATCAAAAGTTTTTAATGGATGCCTAATATCCATAATGTTAATTAAACCTTTTAAATTTTTATTAGTTTTAATATACTTAGTAAGTTCTAATTTTAGTTTATTTTTTATTTTTTTTTGAATAGTTGAATAACCATATCCAGGAAAATCTACTAATTTCAAATTAGTTGATACTTGAAAAAAATTAATTGTTTTTGTACTTCCTGGAGTTTTTCCAATACGAGCTAAATTTTTTCTGTTTATTAATGCATTTATTGAACTAGATTTTCCTGAATTTGAATAACCAAAAAACGCGATTTCCGTCCAAGAATTTAAATACTTTAAAGGCACTTTTAATGCACTAGTTAAAAATTTTGTATTTTCATATTTATAATTCATTGCTTGTACCCTTATCAAAGTAATGTCATAACTGTTTATAACAAAAATTTACTTTTTAAAACAAACCATTATATTATAAATAAAAAATCATTTTTAATATAAGAATATTTTTTTTAAAAAATATTTTTTACATTATATAAGTAATTATTTATATATGTTTTTATTTATAAAAATTTTCAATTGAATACATTATTTTATAAGTTTTCTTTTAACTCAAAGTGCTATATATACAAAAAATATAGTTCTAAATAATTATTATTATACAACAGGTATTTAAATATTAATTTTATAAAAAATCAAAAAAAATATTGTTTCAAATTCAATATTTAGAATAAATATTTAAAAATTTGTCAATTACATAATTTATTTAATTTATAAAAAATCTAATTTTACATTATTTTGAGAAAATATGAATAAAAAACTGAGAAACGTTGCTATTATTGCTCATGTAGACCATGGGAAGACAACATTGTTAGACAAGTTATTACAACAATCTGGTGTATTTCAAGATCATGAAGAAACTACAGAAAGAGTGATGGATTCTAATGAATTAGAAAAAGAAAGAGGAATTACTATTCTTGCTAAAAATACTTCAATTATATGGAAAGAATATAGAATAAATATAATAGATACTCCTGGACATGCAGATTTTGGAGGTGAAGTAGAAAGAGTTCTATCTATGGTTGATTCAGTATTATTAGTTGTAGATGCTCTTGACGGTCCTATGCCACAAACAAGATTTGTTACTCAAAAAGCGTTTAAACATAATATTAATCCTATAGTAGTAATAAATAAAATAGACAGAGAAAACTCACGTCCTGATTGGGTATTAGATCAAATATTTGACTTGTTTGTAAGTTTAAAAGCTTCTGACAAACAATTAGATTTTCCAATTATTTATACTTCTGCTCTATTAGGAATTGCTGGAACTGATTACTTAAATATGGGGAGCAATATGAATCCTTTATTTGAAGCAATTATAAAATATGTTCCAAAACCATCTATAAATAATAATCCTTTTTTTCAAATGCAAATTTCGCAATTAGGGTATGACAATTATTTAGGAACAATTGGTATTGGAAAAATACAATCAGGAAGTGTAAAACCTAATCAGAAAGTAATTGTGATTGATAATAATAATTGTACTAGAATAGGAAAAATAAATACAGTCCTTGGATATTTAGGTTTAAAAAGAAATGAAATACAACTAGCAAAAGCAGGGGATATTGTTGCCATTACTGGAATTGATAACTTATTAATTTCTAATACAATATGCGATCCTGATAATATTCAAGCAATGCCAGTTTTAAAAGTTGATGAACCTACTGTAAAAATGTTTTTTTGTGTAAATACTTCTCCTTTTTGCGGAAAAGAAGGAAAAAATGTTAATTCTCGTCAAATTATTGCTCGTTTAAGAAAAGAAACAAAATACAATGTAGCTTTACAAGTAGAAGAAACTACGGATGCTAATGTTTTCTGTGTTTCTGGAAGAGGAGAACTACATTTATCTATATTAATTGAAAATATGAGAAGAGAAGGATTTGAATTAGAAGTATCTCGTCCAACTATAATATTTAAATTTATTAACAATATTGAACATGAACCATTCGAATCTTTAATTATAGATATTGAATCAAAATACCAAGGAGTCATTATGAAAAATATAGGAGAAAAAAAAGGAGAATTAAAAAATATTTTTTCAGATGAAATATCTAGAGTTAGATTAGAATACATTATTTCTAGTAGATCTCTAATAGGTTTTAGAACTGAATTTATGAATATAACATGCGGTACAGGATTATTTTATTCTGCTTTTAGCCATTATGAAAAAATTCAAAAAAATAAAATAACACAAAGAAGAAACGGAGTACTAATTTCTAATAAAACTGGAAAAGCTACAGCATTTGCTTTATTTAATTTGCAAGAGAGAGGAAAATTATTTTTAGAACATGGAGATGTAGTTTATGAAGGTCAAATTGTTGGAATACATAATAGGATAAATGATTTAACAGTAAATTGTTTAACCGGTAAAAAACTCACTAATATGAGAGCTTCTGGATCTGACGAAGCTATTGTTTTAACTCCTCCTATTAAATTAACTTTAGAACAATCGCTGGCTTTTATTAATGATGATGAATTAGTCGAAATAACTCCTATTTCTATTCGATTGAGAAAAAAATATTTAACTGAAAGTAAAAGAAAACAAGAAATACGAAAAAATAAAATTTTATAAATAATATATATATATTTTATTTTAAGTAGAAAATTTATATATGTTTTATATAGTTATTAAACAGAATAGTTATCACCTAGATAGGATTATCTGAATAATTCTATCTAAATAATATATGTTGAAGTGATAATCAAATTAATATAAAAAAAAATATTTGTATATAACATATTAAAAAAAAATAACCATAAAAAAAATTTCGGATACATTTTAAAAATAAAAAAATTTTAATTACTTGTTTAAAAGATTTTGAATTAAATTAATATTATGCTTCTTTTGGTGTTCTATAGATAAACGCTGTGATAATATTATATATTTAATGTCTAATAAAGATGCATCAAAATCATCATTTACTATGATATAATCATATTGATAAAATCGACTTATTTCAGTTTTTACCATTTTCATTCTTTTAGAAATAATAAAGTTGCTATCTTGATTTCTTTTTTTTAATCTAGAAAGTAATTCTTTTTTTGAAGGAGGTAATAAAAAAATACTTTTAGAATTAATATTTTTTTTCTTTATTTGTTTTGCTCCTTGCCAATCAATATCTAAAAAAACATCTTTTCCACTAATTAGTTTATTATTAATCGATGTATAAGATGTTCCATAATAATGGTTAAAAACTTTTGCATATTCTATAAATTTATTTTTTTTTATCATAATTTTAAATTTTTTTATAGAAACGAAATAATAATCTTTCCCGTTTATTTCTCCAGGACGAACTGATCTAGTAGTATGAGATACAGATACTTCGATATTATTTATAATTTTTTTCTTTAGAAAAGCTCTGATTAAACTAGATTTTCCTGTACCACTTGGTGCGGAAATAATAAATAATGTGCCTTTTGTCATTATATAGAATACGCTGTATGTTCGATAATGTTTGCTAAAATAGCTAATATATATAAAAATTTTCTATAAATAAATTTTAAAATTGTTCTATTTAGTGAATAGAAAATATTAATTTTAAATTTAAAAATTATACATTTCATATGAAAAAAATGTATTTTATATGTATGAGTATATAGTTTTAAAAAATAAAAATTAAAATCGAATTACTTTTTTATAAAAATATTTATATATGAAATAAATAGTAAACATAAAATTCCTATAAAAAAGTTTTGTTGATTGATATTATATAAGACTTATGCAGTTTTAATCTAAAAGACATAGATGGACAATACTTATTATTTAATACTGCCTGAATCCAAGTGAATTGATTTCGTATATAAATGTAAGTTAATACTACTCCTGCATTATACCATATTTTATTTTTTTTAACTTCTAAAATATCACCTATTTTTATATCTTTAATAATTTCTTTGCTAATAATCCAAGATAAAACTCGTTTATTTTGTCTTTTAAATTTAGTAATAGAAATTATTTCTTGTCCTTTATAACATCCCTTATTATAATTAATTCCGTTCAATGCATATAGATTTAATGCTTGAGGAAGGAATTTTCCAGTATTTTTTATTTCGATAATAGGATATCCTGACTCAATATCGATTGATAACCATTTATCGTCATTTAAAATATTATAATTGTTAATTAAAAAATTATTTTTTAATAATTCTAGACTTGAAGATTTACTAACTATTATCAAATAACGCAATTTAAAAAAACTTAAATTTATAACAATAAATTTATTTAAAACATACGCATAATTTTTTTTGTTAAGTTTTTGATTAAAACATTTTTCTAAAATTATAGAAGAATATTTACCTATAATACCTAATATATAAAATTCTATTTCATCTACAATTAATACTTTAGAAAAAACAGCATATTTTTTTAGTTCATCAATAACTATGACTTTTACGCTAGAACGAAAAAATAAAAAATATTTTTTTTTACATTTAAAAATAATTAAGCTAGTTAATACTTTTCCTGATACATTACATAAAGCACAAAACTGTATAGTATTTTTAGGTAAAGAAATAATATCAATTGTTAATTGATTTTGTAGATACATTGTTGCATCAATTCCTGAAATCGACACTATACTCCATTCTTTTAAAAAAAACATAGGATACTTTGTTTCTAAAGAAAAAGAATCAACGGTCTTTGTTATTTTATTTGTAATCATTAATATTTCCTAAAACAATTAATTTATTATTGATATGTATTAAATACAAATTTAATATTTGAAATAAATTTACATTAATTTATTTTAATTAGATTTTATATATTTTCAATTATATTATAATAATTAAAAAAGTTATGATATATATTAAATATATCTCTAAGATTTTTTTTTTACTATAGTAATTTTTTTTAAAGTTAACAACGACTCTATTAGTAATAAAAAAAACATCAATATTTTTTACAAAAAAAATATAATTATAAAATTACGTTCATATGTTATAAAAAAATGATCTCATATTAAAGGATGTAAATGACTATGTATTCAATTAATTTTGTAAAAAAGTTATTAAACTCTGTATACAAAAAAAAAAAAAAAATTATGTATTATCTTTGAATATTATAAAAAAAAAGAACGTCTTACAGAAATCAATATAGAATTACAATCTATTAAAATATGGAAAGAAATTAATATTTCAAAAAAATTATTAAAAGAAAAATCTTTTTTAGAAGAACATTTATTTCCTATTGATAGCATACAAAAAAAAATAAATTATTTCAAAGAATTATTAGTGTTAGTAGAACAAGAAAAAAAAAAAGACAAAGAAATATTAGGTGACATTGTTAAAGAAATTTATAATTTACAATTTAAAATTAAAAAGTTAGAATTTTTAAAAATGTTTTCAAAAAAATATGATTCTCTAAATTGTTATATAGATATACAGTCTGGTTCTGGAGGAGAAGAATCTCAAGATTGGGCTAATATGTTATTAAAAATGTATCTTAAATGGATCTATAGTAAAAAGTTTAAAATCAATATTTTAGAAAAAACATTAGGGGAAAATAATGGAATAAAATCAGCAACTATTAAAGTTAAAGGACACTATGCTTTTGGATGGCTTAGAACAGAAGCTGGAATTCATAGACTTGTTAGAAAAAATCCTTTTGATACTAATAATAAAAGACATACTTCTTTTTGTTCTATATTTATTTATCCTGATATTAATAAAGGTTTCAATACAAAAATTAATTATAATGAATTACGTATAGATGTTTACAAATCATCTGGAGCAGGAGGTCAACATGTCAATAAAACAGAATCTGCTGTTCGAATTACACACATACCTACAGGTGTAGTAGTGCAATGTCAAAATAGTCGTTCTCAACATAAAAATAAAGAACAGGCTATGAAACAATTAATATCTAAAATTAATCATTTATCCTTAAAAAAAGAACAATTAAGAAAGAAAAAAATAGAAGATTCTAAACTAAATATTACTTGGGGTAATCACATTCGATCTTATGTATTAGATGATTCTAGAATAAAAGACGTAAGGACAAATATAGAATCTAGAAATATTCAGAAAGTATTAAATGGTCATTTAGACAAATTTATAAAAGCTAGTTTAAAACTAGGATTTTAGGATATAGAATATGAATAAAAAATCGATTTGTAACGAAATAAAACAAGAAACTACAGAAAAAAAAAATAGGGCTAATAAATTAGCATTTATGAAAAAAAACGGATTTAACTTTCCAAATTCTTTTAAAAGATCCCATACTGCTGATTTAATTCATAGAAAATATAAAACTTACACACGAGATATGCTTAAGACAAACATAGTTAAAGTAAATATAGCAGGAAGAGTAATGCAAAAAAGAATTATGGGAAAAAGTTCATTTATAACACTAAAAGATGTAAATACTTTAATTCAAATCTATTATAAAAAAAAATGTATAGAAAGTAATATATATTTAACGTCTAATGATATTCTAGATATAGGAGATATTTTAGGAATCGAAGGATATTTATTTAGAACAAAAACGAAAGAATTATCTGTATATTGTGAAAATATAATTTTATTAACAAAATCTGTTAATTCTTTTCCAGATAAATTTCATGGTTTATCGAATAAAGAATTGTGTTATAGAAAAAGACATTTAGATTTAATAACAAATAAAAAAACGTTTTTTAGGTTTCAACAAAGATCCTATATAGTTTCTAAGATTCGATCTTTTATGGAAAAAAATCATTTTTTAGAAGTAGAAACTCCTATAATGCAAAATGTTCCAGGAGGAGCTAACGCTCGTCCGTTTATAACTTACCATAACAGTTTAGATATAGATATTTATTTACGAATAGCCCCAGAATTATATTTAAAACGATTAATTATAGGTGGATTTGATAAAATTTTTGAAATAAATAAGAGCTTTAGGAATGAAGGTGTATCTGTTCGGCATAATCCAGAATTTACTATGATGGAAGCATATATGGCTTATCATAACTATAAAGATGCTATGAAATTTATAGAAAATTTATTTTTATATTTATGTACTGTAATTACAGGCACATACGCAATTGAATTTAATAAACATGTACTAAATTTTAAAAATAAGTTTAAAGTTATCTCTATGAAGGAATCTATTTTATTATTTAATTCTAATATCCGATTTTCAGATTTAAACAATTACAAAAAATTAAAAAATATATCCCTCTCTTTAGGAATAAAAAAAAACAAACAATGGGGAATTGGAAAGTTATTAAATGAAATTTTTGAAAAAACAGTAGAAAAGAAATTAATTGAACCTACGTTTATTGTTGATTATCCAACAGAAGTTTCACCATTGGCTAAAAATAAAAGAAATACTATAGAATATACAGAAAGATTTGAATTATTTATAGGAGGATATGAAATAGCAAATGGTTTTTCTGAATTAAATGATTCTGAAGAACAAAAAAATCGATTTCTGCAACAAAAAAAATATTATAAAAATACAAAACAAAAAAAATTTTTTTATGATAGTTCATATATTAATGCTTTAGAATATGGATTACCTCCAACTGCAGGATTAGGGATAGGTATTGATCGTTTAGTAATGTTATTTACTAATCAAAAAAATATACGGGATGTTATTTTATTTCCAGTTCTTCGTCCTAAAAATTTCAAGTAATTTATCGCTATATACTTTTATATTATTAAGTTAAATCACATTTAATTTTAATATGTTTTTACATTAAGTCTTAATTTAAATACTTTTTTCGAACAATAAATACAATTAATAATTATCTAAAATTGTTTTAATAAAAATTATAAAAAATGATATATTATATATATATATATGCAAAATCATACATTAGAAAATTATTTAGACTATTTTAGTAATGAAATTTGAAATTTTAACTTAGCTATATATAATAATTTATTAATAATGAAATACGTATGTTTACTATTATCATTTTAAGAGAAAAAATATGCCTTTTTCTGTTTTTACTACTAAAAGTGAATTAAATAAAAAAAATATTTTAAAATCTATTTCTTTATATAAAACACCACTATGGATATATGATGCAAATATTATAAAAAATCAAGTAAAAAAACTAAGTAAATTTAACGTTATTAGATATGCTCAAAAAGCATGTTCCAATATTCATATATTACGTTTGTTAAAAAAATGTGGTGTAAAAATAGATGCTGTATCTTACGGAGAAATTGAAAGAGCTTTAATGTCCGGGTTTAGTCCTAATAATGAAGAGATTGTTTATACATCTGATTCTTTCGATGAAGAGTCGTTAAATAAAGTTGTATCACAACATATTACAGTTAATATTGGATCTATAGATATGTTGCATCAATTGGGCAATATTTCTCCTAATCATAAGATATGGCTTAGAGTAAATCCAAAATTTGGATATGGACACCATAAAAAAACAAACACAGGGGGAGAAAACAGTAAACATGGAATATGGGATTTGCAATCAGCGATTAAATTAGTTAAAGTTTATAACTTTAATTTAGTAGGAATTCATATGCATATAGGATCTGGAGTAAATTATAAAAATCTAAAAAAAGTATGTGAATCTATGTTATCGTGCGTTACTAATTTAAACACTGATATATCATCAATATCAGCAGGAGGAGGTATTCCTATTTCATATAAATTGAATCAATCCTGTATTAATATTGATGAATATTTTACATTATGGAATGTTGTACAAAAAAAGCTGGCTAATTTTTTTAATCATCCTATTACATTAGAAATAGAGCCTGGACGTTTTTTAGTAGCAGAATCTTGTATTCTAGCAGCAAAAGTAAATGCTGTAAAAAAAATAAAAGATGTATATTTTGTAATTACAGACGCTGGATTTAACGATCTTGTTAGACCGGTAATGTATGGTAGTTATCATCATATATCTGTAATTTCTAATAGTTGCAAATTAATTAATAATAAAATAAAAAGAAAAACAGTAATTGCAGGACCTCTTTGTGAGTCAGGAGATATATTTACGCAATCTAATGATGGAGAAGTTAAACCAAGATTACTACCTTTAATAGAAATTGGTGATATTATTATATTTCATGATACAGGCGCTTACGGATCTTCTATGTCTTCAAATTATAATAGTAGACCATTAATTCCTGAAATATTATTTAATTTAGGAACCGTTAAAGTTATTAGAAGACGACAAACTATTTCTGAAATGCTTGCGTTAGAGCTTTAAATTAATTTTAAGATTGTTATAACTTAAATTTTATATTTACATCTAAAAAAAGATAATATGTACTATTTGTACAAAAAAAAATCTAGTAAACAAATTATATTTATTTTTTATACAAACGTGCTATACAAATAAATTGTATATTTATAAAAAATAATAAATGTTAATTATATTAATACATGTATTTTACATTTTATGAATATAAGTTTTTTTTAGTACTAAATTTAAAATTTATTTATAGGAATTAACTTATATTTTTGTTTATATATTACTAGTATAGTTTATATACTATAATTTAAAAATATATAAATCATAAAAAATATAAAACAAAATTTGTACTAATTGTAAAGAATTATTTAGATGAACGGATTAGATACATTTTTTGCAGAATTAATACTATCTATTGTTCATTTATTAATATTTAAAAAAAAACGTAAATTTTTTATAAAAAACTATTTAATTTACTATTATTAATTTTTTTAAAATAAAAACTAATATAAAATTGTGTTTTGCAAAAAACAATAATAACTCTAATTATTTTTCTTTAATCAAAATAAATTCAAAAAAACTATTTTATAAATATAGAAATATACTATAAATTAATTGCAAGCATTTAATATTTTCATTAAAACTTGTTATGTTGTTCAGACAACACTAAAAACGATTTATTATCGTATTTAATATTTTAATAAAATACAATAACTAATCACATATTTGATTTTGTTATATGTATTTTTTAAAAATCGTTAGAATTAATTTTAAAATATTTTTTTAATATTAACTAGTTTTTTTTATATTGGATTTAGTTATAAATTTGATACTTTAAATTATAACTAGATATATATAAAATTTAGATAATTAAATACACACACATATATATATATTACTACTATAATTTAAGTTTTATTTTTATACTATTTTTAGAAGTTAATTTGTTTCTATACTTTCACTTAAAAAAAATAATATAAATGATTATATGAAAAAATATTTAACATTATTAAAAACTATTATTAATAAAGGAACTATAAAAAAAAATAGAACAAACATTGATTCTAAATCTATTTTTGGTTATAGAATGAAATTTAATCTCAATGATGGATTTCCATTGTTAACAACTAAAAAGTGTAGCATTAAATCTATAGTTTATGAATTATTGTGGTTTTTAAGAGGGGATACAAACACAAAATATTTAAAAGAAAATAATGTATCCATTTGGAATAATTGGGAAAATATTGACGGCGACTTAGGACCAATTTATGGAAAACAATGGAGAAAATGGAAAACATACGATGGAAAACATATTGATCAAATTAATGAAGTAATTCATTTAATTATGACTAATCCGAATTCTAGAAGAATGATAGTATCTGCATGGAATGTTGCTGAAATAAAAAATATGTCATTACCTCCATGTCATTTACTCTTTCAATTTTATGTTGATGGACAATTCCTTAGTTGTCAACTATATCAACGTTCTTGTGATGTTTTTTTAGGATTACCTTTTAATTTAGCAAGTTATTCCTTACTAATTCATATGATTGCACAACAATGTAATTTAAAAGTTGGAAATTTTTTATGGATAGGAGGAGATGTACACTTATATGTTAATCACATTGGATTAGCTAAAATTCAATTAAGTAGAAAACCTAAACATCTTCCTATCATTGTATTCAATAGAAAACCAGATTCTATATTTGATTACAAATTTAATGATATTAAAATAATTAACTATTATCCTCATCCTGTAATAAAGGCAGAAATTGCTATATAATTAAACTTAATATTAAATATTATCATTTTTATTTTCAAACGTATTAAATATAAAAAATTGATTTACTATTTTTATAATATTAATGTTTTATTAACATAAAAACCACATTGATTTCAATAAATGCATAAAATGTAAAAAAATGAAAAAAATCTTACTTTTAATAAAATTTAAAAAATAGCAATAAACTTATTCTTTTAATATAAATTAATTTTCGATATAAATAATAGTATAAAAACATTATATTTTAATGAATTAAATTTATAAAATACAATTGATAATATAGCAATATTAAAATAAAAAAATGAAAAAAGTACATATTAAAACATGGGGTTGTCAAATGAATGAATATGATTCATCTTTAATTGCGATTTTTTTAAAGAGAAAAGAATCATATTTTTTAATTGATAGTGCGAAAAAAGCTGATATCTTAATTCTAAATACTTGTTCTATAAGAGAAAAAGCTCAAGAAAAATTATTTCATCAATTAGGAAGATGGAGAATCTTAAAAAAAAACAATCCAAATATAATTATAGCAGTCGGAGGCTGTGTTGCTACGCAAGAAGGAATAAAAATTTTTAATCGCGCTAATTATATTAATATAATTTTCGGAACTCAAACTCTACATCGATTACCTGATATGATTGAGTCTGCAATTCTTTCAAAAAAATTAATTATAGACATTATTAACTATAAATCTATAGAAAAATTTGACAATATACAATATACAATTACATCTACTTCAAGGATTTCTTCTTTAGTAGCTATTATGGAAGGATGCAACAAATATTGTTCTTTTTGTATTGTACCATATACAAGAGGAAGAGAAATTAGTAGACCGGTTATTGATATAATTAATGAAATTAAACAACTAACAAGATTGGGTACTAGAGAAGTTATTTTATTAGGACAAAATGTAAATTCTTATTTTGGAGAATATTCCAATAAAAAAAAATGTAATTTTTCTAAGCTATTATATTATATTTCAGAAATTAATGAAATTTATAGAATTCGATTTATTACTAGTCATCCAATTCATTTTACAAATGATTTGATTCATGCATACTCAAAATTACCTCAGCTAACTGATTCCCTTCATCTTCCAGTTCAAAGTGGATCAGATAGAATTTTAAAGCTTATGAGGAGACGATATTCTACTGTCCAATATAAAGTAATAGTAGAAAAATTAAAACTAATTAGACCAAAAATGCATATTTGTTCTGATTTTATAATTGGTTTTCCAGGAGAAACAAAAACAGATTTTAAACAAACTATGAAATTAGTAAACGATATATATTTTGACATGAGCTTTAGTTTTTTGTATTCACCACGACCTGGAACTCCTGCTTCTATTTTAAAACAAAACACAAGAATTGAAGAAAGAAAAAAAAGACTTTTTATACTGCAAAACAAAATTATTGTTCAATCAAAAAAATTGAGTTCAAATATGTTAAATACAACTCAGTCTGTTCTTGTTGACGGTATTGCAAAAAATGATATTATGAAATTATCAGGAAAAACAATGAATAATAGAACAGTTTACTTTGAAGGAAGACATTCTTGTATAGGAAAAATTGTGAAGATAAATATTACTAATGTAGGTAGACATACTCTGGTTGGAAAATTAGTTTAAAAAATATTTTTTATTTTAATTTAGTAAATTTTTTAATTTCAATAAACAAAAATATTACAGACAATTAATTACAATTAATAACATTAAAAATATAGAAATATATATTTTTTATATATAATTTTTTTTAAATATATAAATAGTTTTTTATTTTTAATAAAAAATTGTATTAACATTTTTTATATAAAAAAGTTTTATATTAAATTATGAATAAATATAGTGCAAAATTAGATTTGTTTAAAAATAAAGACATGAGAATTCCATCTAAAAAACATTTTAAAAATTTAGTTCAAATCGTTTCTAATGATCAACAAAAATCTATTTTTGTTTCTATAAAATGTGTAAAAAAAATTGAAATGATACGTTTAAATAAATTATACAGAAACATTAATAAAGAAACTAATGTCCTTGCTTTTCCATTTAGAGGACCATTTGTTAATCAAGAAATAAAAAATTTTATTGGAGATTTAGCTATATGTTATGAAACAGTAATTCAAGAATCGATCCAAGAAAAAAAAACTATACTCTATCATTTTTCGCATATTATAATTCATGGAATATTGCATTTAATTGGATTTGATCATTTAAATGATAGTTCAGCAAAAAAAATGGAGTCTTTAGAACAAAAATTATTATTAATTTCGAATTAATTTTTTTTTTAGATTTTTATTCTTTTAAAATATTATAAATATAGTTTATTAAAAATAGTAATATAATAAATTTATAGAAAACAATTTTATATTAATGAATTATTTAATAATTTAAACATAAAATTATGAGCAATAATCAATCAAAAAAAAACTTTTTTTCCCTGTTATTTCATCGATTATTTAATGATGAACCAAAAAGTAGAAAAGAATTACTTTCTTTAATAAAAGAATCTGAACAAAATTCTTTAATAGATCAAACTACGTGTAAAATGATAGAAAGAGTTATAGACATTACTAAACGTCGTGTGAAAGAAATAATGATACCTAAACCAAATATTGTTACTTTAGAATTAACATTTACCCTTGAAGAATGTTTAAATATTATCATTAAATCAGCACATTCTAGATTTCCAGTTATTAGTTCAGATAAGAATTATGTAGAAGGATTTTTGATAGCGAAAGATTTATTATCTTTTATGCAAAACCCTAAAAAAAAATTTTTTGTTAAAAATGTACTACGCCCTGCTATTGTAGTACCTGAAAGTAAATATGTTGACGATATGCTTAAAGAATTTAAAGCTAAAAGATTTCATATAGCGATAGTAATAGATGAGTTTGGAGTAGTTTCTGGATTGGTAACTATTGAAGACATTTTAGAATTAATTGTTGGTGATATATACGATGAATTTGATACAAATGAAGAAGAGAATATTTTTAAAATTAATGAAAAAAAATTTATTGTAAAAGGATTTACTTCTATTAAAGAATTTAACGAAACATTTAATACTAATTTTAAAAGTGATAACGTAGATACTATAGGAGGATTTTTAACTAAAAAAATAGAAAGGCTACCTGTAGAAGGAGAAGTGATAACTATAAAAAATTTAAAATTTGAAATATCGATATTAAACAACAGGCATATTGTTCAAATGAAAGTATCAATTTTAAATTGATAAATTATATATGCTTAAATTAATATAAATATTTACTTCTATACATAAATATGACTATTTAATTGTATGTTAATAGCAATATTTTTAAATTATTAACGAGTAAAATATATTTTAGTTAAATTATATAAATTACAATTCGATATTAATATACATATATATTGTATAAATATTTATATTTTATATAAAATAAATTATTGTAAACAATAAAAATGAAAAAAGAATATATACCGCAAAAAATTGAATCAATAGTGCAAAAATATTGGAAAAAAAATAATACTTTTAAATCGGTCAAAAATGAAGAAAAAGAAAAATTTTATTGTCTTTCAATGTTGCCATATCCCTCTGGAAATTTACATATTGGACATGTAAGAAATTATACAATCAGTGACGTAATAGCTCGTTATCAAAGAATGTTAGGGAAAAATGTACTACATCCGATCGGATGGGATGCTTTTGGTTTACCAGCTGAAGAAGCAGCAATAAAAAATAATATAATTCCAGAATTATGGATAAAAAAAAATATAAAAAATATGAAAAAACAACTCCAATTAATTGGATTTAGTTATGATTGGAGTAGAGAAATTAATACATCTACTGTAGAATTTTACCGTTGGGAACAATGGTTTTTCTTAAAATTGTATAAAAAAAATCTAGTATATAAAAAAAAATCTTTAGTACATTGGTGTAACTTTCACGAAACAGTATTGGCTAATGAACAAGTACAAGATGGATTATGCTGGAGATGTAATCAAACAGTTACTGTAAAAAAAATTTATCAATGGTTTTTAAAAATTAGTGATTATTCTAACAGATTATTATCTGATTTAAAAAAATTGTCTGAATGGCCAAAAAAAGTATTAGATATGCAGAAAAATTGGATAGGAAAAGAAAAAGGAAAAGAAATAAAATTATCTATTTTTAATAGTGATAAAACTTTATTGATATTTATTACTAAATTAAGTAAATTACTCGATATAACATATATCGCTGTTTCTCCTTTTCATAATTTAACAAATGGTTTTTTGATATTTAGTATGAAAGATAATTTGTTAATTAATAAATATAAATCTATGCATTTTAACGAAAGAAGTAAAAGTTTAATAGGAATTAATACTAAAAAATATATTATTCATCCTATAACAGAACAAAAAATACCACTATGGATAGGTATGTATGTTGATAAAGATTATAGAACAGGAGTTGTAGCCGGATACCCAAAAAATAATAAAAAAGACTTTCAATTTTGTTTAAAAAATAAAATTCCTACTATCTCTTCTTTATCTCAAATAAATAAAAAAAATTTTTTTTTACATCAATTAAAAAACTTAGGAAAATCGTCTTGTGTTAATTTGTTAAAAAAAATTTATAAGTTTGACCATTCTAAATTAGAAACTGAAATATTTAATATTTTAAGTAAAAAAAACATTATAAAAAATAAAACATTTTTTAAACTAAAAGACTGGAGTATTTCTCGACAACGTTATTGGGGAACTCCTATTCCAATAGTTACAACTAAAGAAGGAAAAATATTACCTGTTTTAGAAAAAGAACTTCCAATAGTATTACCTGTAGTAAAAGATCTAAAAAACATTCATAATTCTATGAAATATAATAAGAAATGGTTTAATGTTATTATTAATGATAAAAAAGCTACTAGAGAAACCGATACATTTGATACTTTTATAGAATCTTCTTGGTACCATGTTAGATATACATCTCCTAATTTTAAATATGGAATGGTAGATAAACAAGAATCTAACTACTGGCTTCCTGTAGATCAATATATTGGTGGAATAGAACATGCTACTATGCATCTAATTTATTTAAGATTTTATCATAAATTATTATATGATTTTGGATTAGTCTCTTCATCTGAACCAGTAAAAAAACTTTTATGCCAAGGAATGGTATTAGGTGATGCCTTTTATTTTCTTGATAATAAAAAACAAAAACACTGGATATCTCCTTCTTTAATTCATTGTGTAAAGGACAAAAAAGGAAAAATTATTCAAGCTAGTATTGCTAGTAATAATCAACCAGTGATTCATGCGGGTATGATAAAAATGTCTAAATCAAAAAATAATGGAATAGAACCTAGCCAATTAGTATTAAAATATGGAGCCGATTCTGTACGTCTATTTATTATGTTTGCTGCGCCAGCAACTATGGCATTAGAATGGAATGAAAATAATTTAATAGGTACACATAGATTTATAAAAAGAATCTGGAACTTATATTATAATTTTATACAAAATAAAGAAGACTTAGAAATTCCTAATCCATTATTATTTAATAATAAGCAAAAAGTGCTATATAGTAATTTACACCAAACTATAAAAAAAGTATCTGATGATATTGAAATACGACAAACGTTTAATACAGCTATATCTTCTATTATGTCTTTAGTAAATTGTGTTTCAAAATTCAAAATATTAGAAAAACAAGATAAAGCAGTTTACAGAGAATGTTTGTTAACTATATTAAAATTACTTTATCCATTCATACCTCATGTATGTTTCTATATATGGAAAATAATAACTAAAAAAAATTCTTTAGATAAAGAACATTGGCCTATTTTTAAAAAAAAATTTATTATTTCTAATACCAATATTGTTATTCAAATAAATGGAAAAAAAAAATATTTAATTCAAGTTAAAAAAAATTTAACAAAAAATAAAATTTTAGAACATATAAACACATGTATTACAATTAAAAACTATTTAAAATCAATTAAAATAAAAAATATTATACATATTCCTAATAAAGTCCTCAATTTTGTTATTGAAACAATTAAATAAATATATTATAGTTAAAAATTAATAATCAACATTAAATTTTTATATAGAAAATTATAAATGTTAAAAATTACTCCAGAAAAAGTTTCTTTATATTTAAAAAAACATAATTATGCATGCTACATATTATATGGAATAGAAATTTTTTATTTAGAAGAAACTAAAAAAAAAATATTAGATAAAGCAAAAAAAAAAGGTTTTTTTTTACTAAAAAGATTTTACTTAAAAAAAGAAAAAGACATATTAAATTTTTTAAAAATAAAAATTCAAAATAATTTGTTTTTTTCAAAAAAAATAATTATTTTATATATACAATATAGTATACACAAAACTGCTTTTAATAATTTATTAAACAAAATATTCAATAGATTAGATAAAAATTTATTAATAATAATCTATTATTTTCAATCTAAATTTTGTTATTTAAATAATCTTCAAAATTTTTCATGTTTATTTGTAGAATGTACTATTCCCAATAATAATCAACTATTAATTTGGCTAAAAAAAAAAGTATTAGAAATAGATTTAAAAATAGATCCTATTGTTTTAAAAATGTTTTGTCAATGTTACGAAAAAAACATTTTAGGATTGTCAAATGCAATAACAATGCTGTTTTTAATTTTTAAAAAAAAAAAAATAACTTATGAGAAAGTCTTAAAAGTAATTTCAGATTCTTCAAATTTTTTAATATATGATTGGTTATTCTCTTTATTTAATCAAGAATTAGATAAAGCTCTTCGAATATTAAATCATTTAGTGCTAAAAAAAAATCAAATTTTGTTATTGATTAAATTATTACAAAAAGATATATTTCAACTAATTTTTTTTAAAAAAACTTCTACTTTTTATCAGCAAAAAAAAAATTCATTTTTTTTTGAAAAATTAAAACATAATTTTTTAAAAAAAAAATCAACATTTTTTTCTTTAGAAAAATTAAATACAATATTACAATATTTAATTAATATAGAAATAATTTATAAAAAATCTTATGAATGCGTTATTATAGATAAATTAAAAAAAATAACAATATTACTTTGTTACAAAAAGAAATAATGAAAAATAACTATGAAAAGAATAATAAGTATTCTAGGAGGAACGTTTAACCCAATACATAATGGGCATTTGTTATCTGCAAACCGCTTATTACAAGAAATGCATTTGAAAAATATATTTTTGTTACCAAATAATATTCCACCTCATAAACTTATACGGAATATAAAAAATAAACATAGATTAATAATGATAAAATTAGCTATATCCAACTTTACTAATTTGGGAATAAATTTACTTGAAATAAAAGACAAAAAAATATCGTATACTTTTGATACATTAGTTAAAATAAGGAGAAAAATTGGAAAATCTATATCTTTGATTTTTATAATTGGCGAAGATAATCTATATGAAATTTATAAATGGGAAAATTGGGAAAAATTTTTAAATCTTTGCCATATTGTTGTTATTCCAAGAAAAGTAAAATTAGTAAAAAAAGTTCAGGATTCTATTTTATCCTGGGTTAACACTTATAAAATAGATGATTTTTCTATTTTCAGTTATTGCAGTTCAGGTTATATTTTTTTTTCTAATATAAAACAAGAAAATATTTCGTCTTCAAAGATACGAAATTGTATAAAAAAAAAAAAAATATATAAACAGTTTGTACCTATTAAAGTATATCAGTATATAAAGAAAAACAAGCTATATCTTTAATTATAAAAAACATGTTTAATACAAAACATATAAAATTAATAACGAGTTAATAACATGAAAGGAATTTTTGAAAAAAAAAGAAATATATTAGATCTACGGGGATTATGCTGTCCAGACATAGTTTTTTTACTAAGAAAAACTATGAGAACTATTAGAAATGGAGATATAGTTTTAGTTATTTCTGACGATATTTCTATAAAACAAGATATACAGTATTTTTGTAACTTTATGGGGCATAATATTCTAGAATATCATGATAAATATGTACCTTTTCGTTATTTGTTAAAACGAGGGAATACCTCGATAACATAGTATCGTATTTTATGGTATTTCAATAAATACTATGCTAATCTTTAAATTAATTTAAATAGAATTAATACACTGTTAAAAAAATCTTTTTATGTTTAATTAGTTAAAACGTATATATATTTGTTATATTTTATGTTATTTAATAAGAATACATAGTATTCTTCTTAAAGGTTCAGCTGCTCCCCATAATAGTTGATCTCCTACAGTAAAAGCAGATAAATATTTCTTTCCTATATTTAATTTTCTAATTCTTCCAATTGGAGTAAGTAGAGTTCCACTAACATATGCTGGATTTAAATACTTTAAACTCAATTCTGCAGTATTTGGAATAATTGACACCCATTTATTATGATTTTTTAGTATTGTTTCAATTTCTATTATTGAAATATCTTGTTTTAATTTTATTACGAAAGATTGACTATGACATCTCAAAGTTGCAATTCTTACACAGTTTCCGTCAATTAAAATCTTTTTATCCGAAGAAACAATTTTATTAGTTTCTGCTTGTATTTTCCATTCTTCTCGAGTTTGTCCTTTATTATAAAAATTATCAATCCAAGGAATTAAGTTTCCTAATAGTGGAATTTTAAAATGAGTTCTTGGAAATTTTTTTGACTTGTATAGGTTAGTAATTTTTTTTTCAATATTTAGTATAGATACAACCTTATTTTCTAAATCACTATTTATGTTTTTAGAAATAAAATTCATTTGATTCAATAATTCTAACATATGTTTGGCACCTGCTCCTGAAGCAGCTTGATATGTTGATACAGAAATCCATTCGATTAAATTAGCACAAAATAAACCTCCTAATGCCATTAACATTAAACTAACAGTACAATTTGCTCCTACAAATGTTTTTATTCCAGAATCTATAGATTTATTTATTTCTTCTAAATTTATAGGATCTAAAACAATACAAGATTCTTTCATCATTCTTAACTCAGATGCTGCGTCTATCCAATAACCTTTCCAACCTATTGACCTAAGCTTATAATAAACAAGATTAGTATACTCAGTACCATAACATGATACAATAATATCTAAATTATATAAAAGATCTATATCATAAGCATTTTGCAACAATTTTGTATAATTACAATCTTCAATAATAGGTGATATTTCTCCAATTTGTGACGTTGTAAAAAAAACAGCATTAATGTTTTTAAAATCTTTTTTTTCTATCATCCTTTCTATTAGTACTGATCCTACCATTCCTCTCCATCCAACGAATCCAACTGTTTTTTTTCTTTTTTTATTCATAGTAATGAACTCTCAATGATTAAATTTTAGTAATATATTTACTATCGATTTATTTTAAAAAAAAATATATAAAATTTTATTTCATTAAATATTTAATAATCAATATTTATTATCAATAAATAAACTTATATACTAATACTAAACTTATTGGTATGAAATTATTTATTTTTAATAATTGAATATGATTAACAATTATTATTATTAAATTAATTTAATACAAAAGTTTTAAATCTATGTAACAAAAAAATATAAATATTTAAACTTATAATACAATTTATTTAAAATGCTCAATTAAAACATATACATGAAAAATAGTTATGTATAACTATTTTACATTTTTTATTTTCTGTATTTAATGCAAATAATAATAGTAAAATTATATATTACATATAAATAATATTATTGATATAACAATAAATTCATTTAAATAAATACAACAATCCAAATATTTTATATCAACATCATTCCAGGAGTATTCTATGTATAATATATTATCTCAAATTATATTACTTTTATTAATTATGGATCCATTAGGAAATTTACCAGTTTTTGTGTCTATTTTAAAAAAAATACATCCAAAAAGAAGAACTATTGTCCTAATTCGAGAAATGATTATAGCTTTATTTATTATGTTTTTATTTTTACTTTTTGGAAAAAATTTATTAAGTATTTTTCATGTTACAACAGAATCAGTTTCAATATCCGGTGGAATAATTTTATTTTTAATTGCTCTAAGAATGATTTTTCCAAATCCTGAAACATTATTAAATTCTGAAAAAGATGACGAGGAACCATTTTTAGTACCATTAGCTGTTCCATTAGTTTCTGGACCTTCCTTATTAGCTACGCTTATGTTATTATCGCATAAATATCCTCAATTTTTAACTTCATTATCTATATCTTTATTTATAGCATGGATAATAACAACAGGAGTTTTATTATTATCCGGATTTTTTTTAACAATTTTTGGAAAAAAAGGAATAGATACACTAGAAAAACTAATGGGGTTAATTTTAATTATGCTATCTGTTCAAATGTTCTTAGACGGTATTCATGCATGGTTATTTAATTAATTTTTTCAAAAAAAGTCTTATTCTGTTATTCAAGCTAATAATTTTTTATTAAAAAAAATAAATATATGTTATATATTTATTTTGTTTTTATTTTTTTAAACTTTAAATTAAATTAAAAAAAATTAACATACAATAAATAAAATTTAGAAAAATTGAAGTTATATATGTGTAAACATTAAATAGATCAAAAAATAATAATAATTATATTAGTTTTTTAAAACTATATTGTTTAATTCTAAATTCATAAAAATTATTTAATTCAATGTTATTCATAGTACTAAGGAATATGTATGGAATATATAGATATTAAAACTCTAAATTTAAACAATAAACGTGTTCTTATTAGATCTGATTTAAATGTTCCAATGAAAGATAATAAAATTATATCTACAGCAAGAATTAAAGCTTCTATGTCTACAATATTGCATTGTTTAAAAAACAATGCTAAAGTTTTAGTTATGTCTCATTTAGGAAGACCTAAAGAAGGAGAATATAACAAAAAACTATCGCTATTTCCTATTTTTCAATATTTTAAAAAAAAAATTACTTTTACTAAAGTTCATTTTATTAAAAATTATTTAAATAGCAATATACAACTTACTAATGGAGAACTATATATTTTAGAAAATGTTAGATTTAACATCGGAGAAAATAAAAACGATATAAATTTATCAAAAAAATATTCTAAATTATGTGATATATTTGTTATGGATGCATTTGGTTCAATTCATAGAACTCAATCTTCTACTGTAGGAGTAGCACAATATGCAGCTATATCTTGTGCAGGAATTCTTTTAAAATATGAAATTACATCACTAGAAAAAATATTAAAAAAACCAAAAAGACCAATGATTTCTATTATCGGTGGATCAAAAGTATCTACTAAATTTAATATGTTGCATCATTTACTGCATATTTCAGATATAGTTATAGTTGGAGGAGGAATAGCAAATACATTTTTAGCTATTAATAATCATATTGGAAAATCTTTACATGAAAAAGAATTTATAAAAGAAGCGAGTATGCTATATAAAAAATTTAATATTGTTATTCCAGTAGATTCTAGGGTCAGTAAAGAATTTAATGAACATGCATTACCTACTATAAAACTCGTTTCTAATATACAAAAAAATGAAGAAATTATGGATATAGGCCCTAAATCAGAAAATATTATTCAAAATATAATAAAATCTGCAAAAACTATTTTATGGAATGGTCCAGTGGGAGTTTTTGAATTTAAAAATTTTTCATATGGAACAAAAACATTAGCACATTCAATAGCTAACAGTAATGCTTTTTCTATTGCAGGAGGAGGTGATACTATAAGTGCTATAGACATATTTAAAATAAGAAATAAAATCTCATATATATCAACTGGAGGAGGTTCATTTTTGAAATATCTAGAAGGGAAATTACTTCCAGGTATAAAATTTTTACATAAAAAAGATGTAATTTCTAATTGATAATATGTTATTATTAACTTGACATTCAATATGTACTATATAGGAAAATTAATGTCTAAAATTTTACAAGTTATACAACCAGGTGTTATCTTTGGACAAGATATACAAAAATTATTTTATTTAGCAAAAAAATATAATTTTGCAATACCAGCGATAAATTGTATAAATACAGATATTATAAACGCTGTTTTAGAAAGCGCATCACTATATAGATCTCCAGTAATAATACAATTTTCTTATGGAGGATCTTCTTTTTTATCTGGAAAAGGAATACCAAATACATTAGATATACATGAAAAATCAGTTATAGGATCTATAGCAGGAGCTAATTATGTACATTTAATGGCTAAATATTATAATGTACCAGTAATCTTACATACTGATCATTGTCATAAAAAGAACTTATCTTGGATTGATCAACTATTAGTTAAAAATAAAGAATATTTTAAAAGAAAAAATCATCCTTTATTTTCTTCTCATATGATTGATTTATCTGAAGAAACATTAGAAAAAAATATTGATACTTGCAAAAAATATTTAGAAGATATGTCTAGTATGAACATATATTTAGAAATAGAGCTAGGTTGCACAGGAGGAGAAGAAGATGGAGTCGATAATACAAATATAGATAACAAATTACTTTATACTAGTCCTCAAGATATAAAACATGCATATGAGGAATTAAAAAAGATTAGTTCTAAATTTACTATAGCAGCATCTTTTGGAAATGTGCATGGAGTATACCAACAAGGTAACGTGAAGTTAAAACCATCTATATTAAAAAATGCTCAAATTCTAATTAGATCCAATAATTGTTCACAAGAAAATCCTGTCAATTTTGTATTTCATGGAGGTTCCGGATCTTCTTTACAAGATATAACACAGTCTATATCATACGGAGTGATTAAAATGAATATAGACACTGATATCCAATGGAAATACTGGAAAGGAACTTTAGACTACTATAAAAGTAATAAAGAATATCTAAAAAGTCAACTTGGAAATTCTACTCAAAAAAACAAACCAAATAAAAAATACTATGATCCAAGATCTTGGATTCGAAATAGTCAATTATATATTCGTGCTAAATTAAAGAAAATATTTCAAGATTTGAATTCTTTTAACACACTATAACTAACTTTTAATAAAAAATTAGCATTAACAATTTGTAAATTTGTAATTAAATTTTATGAAACATTAGTAATATTTATTTTTAATTATTTAAATTGTTCTAGCTAAAAAAATTTATTTTTAAATATAAAGTATTAATTAAATCCAAATAAATTAACATTTATAACTTTTCTGATTATAAAAAATCACTAAAGTTAAATTTCAAATAATTTCACATTAAACAATTAATTTTTAGAGAAAAGAGATAATAATGGAAGGTCTACAAATAGCTAATGATATAAATCTCGCAAGTAGTTGGTTAGCGAAAAATGAAGAACTGTTTTGCAGTTATACTTTACACATTACATCATCTATTATTATAATGATAATTGGAATATGTATAGCTAAAGGTATTTCAGAAGGAATAAATGGAATTTTAACGCACAGATGTATTGATGAAACTGTTGCGGGTTTTCTTTCTACTTTATTACAATATGTCATTATTGCCGTATCTTTTGTAGCTTCTATAAGTTGTATAGGAGTTCAAATAACCTCTATTATAGCAGTTTTAGGGGCTGCTGGAGTAGCAGTAGGTTTAGCGTTACAGGGATCTTTATCTAACTTTGCTGCAGGAACGTTATTAGTTACTCTTAGACCACTAAGAACAGGAGAGTATGTAAATTTATGCAATATAAATGGAACAGTTTTAAATGTACATATATTTTATACTATGTTGCGTACACTAGATGGGAAAATAGTAATTGTTCCAAACAGTAAAATATTAGATAATAACATTATAAATTATTCTAGAGAGCCAGCTAGAAGAAATGAATTTATGATCAGGGTAGCGTATAATACTGACGTTGATTTTGTTATTGAAGTTTTGAAACAAGTTACTTTAAACGAACCAAGGGTATTACAAGATCGTGGAGTAGTTGTAGGATTAAGTGAATTAAGTCCTTCTTCTATGAATTTTATAATACGTTGTTGGAGTTATACAGATGATTTAAATTCAGTATACTGGGATTTAATGATAAAATTTAAAAAGGCACTAGATAAAAATAACATAGATTCTCCTTATCCTCAATTAGATGTTCACATTCATAAAAAAACAAAACTATAGCAAAATATTTTAAACTATTTAAACAGTTATCAACTGTAAAAAAAATCTATATCTTTTTACAATATAAATACAAGTTTATTTTTTAAAAAAAAATATATATTTATATTGTATTTATGTTGTAAATATAAAATTTTAATTTAAAATAAATTAACTATATATTTTGTATTAAAAATAAAATAATTCATGCTATTTTTATATAAAACTAATGATCTCAATATAGTAGTAAATACTATATGTACTCATATTAAAAAAAATCCATTAGATAATCCTTTAACATCAGAAATTATATTAGTTAATAGTGAAGAGATTAAGCAATGGTTGAATTATTCACTTTCCTTAAAATTAGGAATAACAGCTAACATAAAAATATTACATATAAATTCTTACATTAGAAAATTATATAAATGTATAATTCCAAAAAAAAAACAGTTGATAGAAATAAAAAAAGATACTATCTTATGGTATTTGTTACTACTTTCTAAAAAAAAAAATATTGCAATTTTTTTGAAAAAATTCAAAAATTCTTTTGAAAAATACTTATTTTTGTCACATATTGCTGATTTGTTTAAAAAATACATTAAAAATAGACCGGATTGGATTAACGAATGGGATAAGAAAAAACACTTTTTTAAATTAAAAAATCAAATATTACAAGAAAAAATATGGATGTTCCTAATTCAACATATAAAAGATACTAACGATAAATTATGTTTTTATCCTAAGTTATTAAGACACTATATTAGGTACATAAATAAGAAAAAAATACATATACTTAACTTTCCAAATCGTGTTTTTTTAATTGGAACAGTACAATCGTCAATTTATGATTTATTATCTGTTATTAAAAACAAAAAATTTATAGATGTGTATCTATTTTTTTTTACTGTTAGCAACAATCAGTATACTACTCACTACCAAAAAAAAAAAAAAAAAATATATCTAACAAAATTTCTAATTTCATTAAAAACTGTTATTTTTTTAATAAAAAAATAAAAAATACCAACAAAAATTTACGTTTTAATAATCATTTACTAAATTTATGGGGTCAGTTAGAATTTAATTCTATTTTTTTTTTAAAAGAAATATCCAACCAATATATAAATTTATATAATACATTTTCCATTAATAATAAAAATACAACTATATTAAATTTAATTAAATCTAATATTGTATTGGATCGTGAAAAAAACGTTATTAAAAAATATCAAAAAAAAAACTACAACAAAAGAAATGTAAAAAAAAACATATATATAGATAATTCTATAGAAATACATATTTGTTCTTCTATTCAAATTGAAGTACAAGTACTTCATACTAATCTTTTACATATTTTTAACAACAATTTAGATATATTTCCTCATGATATTATTATAAAAAGTACAAATATTAATATTTATCTTCCATTTATAAAAACAATATTTAATTCTCCAGAAAAAAAAAAATGTATTCCTTTCATTATAGTAAATAAAAAAATAAATACAGATAACTTAATTTTTAATAGTTTTTTCAAATTATTAAACTTATCTAAATGTAATTTTTTTCACAATGAAATATTTTTTTTGTTAAGATTACCATTTATATACAAAAAATTTCTATTAAACGAACAAGAAGTACAGTGGTTAGATGATTGGACAAAACAATCTAATATCAAATGGGGTATAGATCAAGAACATTTAAAGAAAATAAATTTACCAATTGATATACATAATACATGGGAAAAAGGAATAAATAGGATGATTATTTCTTATTCTATAAATAAAAAAGAACAAATACTATGGAATAACATATTTTCTTCTCATGATTTTAATTTAGATGCATCTAATACATTAAATAAATTTTTAATATTTATTTCTTTCTTAAAAAAATGGAAAAAAAAATTGTCTACTTCAAAAAAAATAAAAAATTGGAAATTAATTGGAGAAAATATAATACATGACTTTTACATAAACAATGAAAAAACAAACAAATATCTTAAATTAATTCTAGATGCCTGGAAAAAGACAATTAATACTGCTTCAATAATAAAAAATTATCGAATAAATATTCAATTGTTAATAGAAGAAATATTAAAAAATATAAATAGTTTTATAAAAAAAAATAAAATATTTACTGGATCTGTTATTGTTTCTGATTTTTATTCTTTTGAATATATTCCATATAAAGTAACTTATTTATTAGGATGTGATGAAGAAAGCTATCCAAAAATAAAAGATTATGATTATTTTGATTTAACAAGTTATTACAACACTGCTATGCATACTGATACTTATGAATTAAAAAAATATTGTTTTTTAGTTACTTTAATAAATACACAAAACTTTTTTTTTATTAGTTATTTTAAATCTCAGTGTGCATATAAAAATAAAACATCTAAATCACCTTTTATAAAAGAATTAGAAAAATATATTCAAAAAATTATAAAAATTAATTTTAATTACTTTAATTATATAAATATAAAAAAAGAAGACTTTACTATAAAACACTATCATTACTCGATTATTTGTGATAAAAATAAATTAAAAAAATGTTCTAAACATACAAAAATTAGTCAAAAACGGCTAAAAAAATCTGAAATTTATTCAGATTCTAATTTTAATAACAAAAAAAAAATTTATTCTAGATCTGTATTTAATAACAATATTATTTTAATAGAAAATTTTATATTTTTTTGGAAAAATCCAATTTTTTATTTTTTTAAATATTATTTACACATTTCTATATCAAAAATTAATGTAAACGTTTCAGAATTCGAACCTTTTTCTATAGATTACTTAAATCGATATAAATTAAATGACGAAATATTTAATTTTAAATTAAAAAATAAAAAACTAGATACTATTTTTAATAGATTTCTATTTTCTGGACAATTGCCATATAAATATTTTGGAGAAAATTGTTTTTCGAAACAAAAGGAAGAAATAAAAAATGTAATAAATAAAATTTCGTTTTTAACACCGAATTCATTTAAAAAAAATATTTTTAATTTAAAAATCGATAATATTTTTTTAAAAGGAAAAATAAAAGTTCTTAAAGAAAAAAAAAATCATCATTTTGGAATTCTTTGTTTTAAACCTTCTATTTTAAAATTAAAAGATGGTATGTCATTTTGGATACAACATTTAATTTATTGTGCTTTAGGAGGAAAAAAACCTAGTATATTAATAGGATCTAAAAATAGTGAGTGGCATCTTCACTCTTTAAATAAAACAAAATCAATTTATTATCTAAAAAAATATGTATGTGGATTTGTTATAGGATCAAAAAATCCTATTTTACTTACTTCTTCTGGAATGCATTGGTTAAATACAATGTTTGATAAGAAATTAAATAAAATTTCTAGTAATAAACATATCATTGAAGCAAGCAAAGAAAAGTTTATGCAAATATGGAATGGAAATCAATTTCAACAAGGAGAAAAAGATGACGTTTTTGTACATAAATTAATACCTAGTTTAAATGAAAAAATTATTGAAAAAATTTTTAAAAATACAAAAAAATGGTTTCTTCCTATTTTAAAATATTCTTATAAAAAAGTTAACATTCGTTAAATAAATACTTTTTTTAAGAAAAAATCATATATATTATTAATAATGAATAAAAATTTTAATATATTTAACATTTCCTTTCCAGGACAACATCTTATTGAAGCTTCAGCTGGAACTGGAAAAACTTCTACAATCGTATTTTTATATTTACGATTATTATTAGGTATAAAAGATACAACATTGCAAACATTACAAATTAATATAGAAAATATATTAATTGTTACCTTTACAAATAATGCAAAAAAAGAATTAAAAAAAAGAATTCAAAAAACAATATTTGAACTAAAAACAGCGTTTAAAAAAAATTACACAACCCATCCTATCTTTATTTCTTTTATAAAGAAAATAAAAAACGTTAACAAAGCAATTCAAACATTAACTTTTGCTTTAAACAATTTAGATAAAATCGCTATTTACACCGTGCATAGTTATTACAAGTATATATTAAATACATATAAATTTTCCTGTGGAATCATTTTTAAAGACAAGTTCGTTACAGATGTTCATAACTTACAACTAAATGCTACTATTTCTTTTTGGCAATGTTATTGTTATAAACTTCCTAAAGATATATCAAAAATTATTTTTACATATTGGAAAGAACCTTTAGCATTATTCATGCATATAACTCCTTGGTTAAACGTTCATTTTGGGAAAATTATAAAACATGCAATATATAAAAAATCTTTAGTTGAAAGACATCAAATATTAATTAGTCATATAGTATTTTTTAAAAATTATTGGAAAAAAGAAAATAAAAATATATTAAAAATATATAAATCTTTAATTTTTAATAATATGAATAATAAACTTAAAAAATTATCAAAAATATTCAATTCAATAACTGAATGGTCTATTTCTACCACTAAAAACTACTATATACCAAAAGAATTACTTGATTTTAAATTAAAGACACATTTTTTATACATAGATAAACAAAATAACGTAGTAAATAATTTTCTTAAAACTATAGATAATTTTTTAAAAATAAAGTTTTCTTTAAAAGAGTTATTTGTGTTTTATGCTATAAAAAAAATAAAGATGTTTGTACAAAAAATAAAAAAGGAAAATTTTGAGTTAGAATTTAATGAGTTAGAAATTTTAATTAAAAATAAAATTTTAATAAATAAAAATATTACTATTGATTTACAAAAAAAATATCCTATAGCATTTATAGATGAATTTCAAGACATTAGTTATCAACAATATTTAATTTTTTCAAAAATATATACACAAAAAAATTATTCTTCTTTAATTTTAATTGGAGATCCTAAACAAGCTATTTATAGTTTTCAAGGTTCCAATATTTTTTCATATCTTAAAATAAGATCAAAAATTAAAAATATACATACATTGACAAGTAATTGGAGATCCTCTAAAAATATGATCAAAAGCATTAATATTATTTTTAGTAAAAACAATACTCCGTTTCTTTTTCAAGATATTTCTTTTTTAAAAAGTTCTGTTCCAAATAGAATTAATGTCAAAAAACACAAGATGTCTTTTAAAATACATAGTGTTACTCAATCAGCATTAAAAATATTTTTTGTTTCTAAAAAATTAATTTCATTAAAAAATTATAAAAAAAATAGTGCTGATAAATGTGCAGGTAATATAAATTATTGGATTCAAAAAGGAAAAGAAAAAAAAGCAAAATTATATTTTAATGGAAATTATCAATTTTTAAATATAAAACATATTACAATTATAGTAAGAAATAAATACGAATCTGATATAATTCAAAAATCATTGAATAAATTAAATATACAATCTGCATACTTTTCTGAGAAAAAAACGATTTTTTCTTCTGAAGAAGCAAAAAATTTATTTTATATCATGAGATCTATATTAGATTTAAATAATAAAAAATATTTAGATCAAGTAATCATGTCTAATGTTTTTTTTAAAAATTTTTTTGATGTTTATTGCTTAAAAAACGATAAAACTATGTTTTATAACTTCTTAAAAAAAATGTATTTATATAAAAAATATTGGAAAAATTTTGGAATTTCTTTTTTTATAAAAAAAGTTATTTTAAATGAAAACTCGAATTTTGAATCTATACTAAATCAAAAAAAAAAACATTCTATTTTAAACTACTTTCAATTAGCAGAAATATTAGAACAAAAAAGTTATTATTTTAAGTCTAAAAATTTATTGTTATCTTGGTTAGAAAAAAAAATTTTATGTCAAGAAAAAGAAGTTAAACTACAGTATATTAAAAGATCATATTCTCAAAATTGTATAAAAATCATTAGTATACATCAATCTAAAGGATTAGAATTTCCTATTGTATGGATTCCATTCGGAATTTCTTTTTTAAAAAATGATTTATGTATTTTTTATAATAAAAAAACAAATTATTTTAATTTAGATCTAGAAAAAACCATAAAAAATACAATCTTGTCTAAAAAAGAAATACTCTCTGAAGATTTAAGATTGTTATATGTTGCGTTAACTAGATCCATATTGCATTGTAGTATAAGTGTAGCTCCAGTTTATAAAAAAAAAAATAATACTCGATCGTTATATGAAACTGGATTAGGATACTTATTACGAAATAAATCCTATTTAAATTCTAATGATTTGTTTAAAAGTTTTAAACTAGTGCACCTTAAAAATGTAATAAATGTTACTAATTATATAAGATCTTTTTCTAAAATAAAAGATGAAAAACAGCAAAATATGTATTCATTAACAACAAATACATTCAACAGAAAAAAACTAAATACCTGGAATATTTTGAGTTATTCTAAATTAATTAAATATTTTTCAAACCAATCTGCAAATTTTAATGAATATTTTATAGAAAAAAGTAAAAATGTTAAAAAAAATCTAATAAAAAAAGAACTAAACCCTCATACTTTTCCAAAAGGAAAAAAAATTGGAAAATTTTTACATTTGCTTTTAAAAAAGCATAATTTTTTACATTTATTTAATAAAGTTTGGATCCAAAAACAAATGTTTAAAATTAGTTTAGAAGAAAAATGGGTTTCTCCTTTAACACATTGGATGAATAATATCATTAATACTTCTTTTCTATACCATGAACTTAAGTTATTTAAATTAAATCCGAATTCTTTAAAAAAAGAATTTGAATTTCATATTCCAATATTTAAAAAAATACGTAAATTAGATTTATTTAATATTTTAAATGATTCAAATTTTTCTGAAAAAAAAATATATAATCAATTGTCTAATAGAATTTATGGTTTGCTTCATGGATTTATTGATTTAATTGTAATGCATAAAAAAAAATTTTATATTTTAGAATATAAATCAGATTGGTTAGGATCCAATGATAGTTATTATTCTAGTGAAGCATTAGAATTAATTATAAAAAAAAATTATTATCACATACAGTATAAATTATATACTCTTGCTGTTCATAGATATTTAAAATTAAGGATTCCAAAATACAATTATGTAACACATTTTGGAGGTATTATTTATATTTTTTTAAGAGCAATAGATAACAGACAAAAAAGCAAAAATAATGGAATATTTCATGTAGTTCCGAATTTTTCTTTAATAAATAAGTTAGATCAACTTTTTTCCGGAGTTTTTTAAAAAAAATTATGAAAAAATTATTGTTATTGTTAGTAAAAAAAAACATTATTCGATTTTTTGATTTTCATTTTTCTATAACAATTGCTAAAGAAAATGAAAAAGAATTAATGTTTTTAGCTTCTTGTGTTAGTAATTTTACATGGAAAGGAAATATATGTCTTCCTTTTATTTTTTTAAAAAAAAAATATTTTTTTATAAAAAAAAAATCAATTTTTAAATAAAATTTGGAAAAAAATAAAGTTTGAAGAAAATCTTTGGATAAGAAAAATTAGTGCTACTAGTGCTGTAACAACTGATCCAAATAATTTAATAGCTCCTATCGTCATAGATAATCATTCGCTATACTTATTTTCTATGTGGAAATTAGAAAAAAAAATTATAGATTTTATACATCAAAAAGAAATATACAGTACTAAATACATTAAAAAATATATTGAAGTAATAAATTTATTATTTTTAAAACGCGATTCACAAGAAAAAAAAATAGCTCTTCTTATCGCTTTAATGAATAGAACTACTTTTATAGTAGGAAAACCTGGGACAGGTAAAACTACTATGATAGCGAAATTAATTAGCGCGTTTTCTATTGTTAAAAAAAAGAAAATTAGTGTTGGATTATCTTCTCCAACTGGAAAATCTACAATGAAATTAGCATATTCTGTTCAAAAAACACTTCTAGACTTAAAAAAAAATAAAAAAATTAATAATGCTCAAATAATGTTTGAATATAAAATTAAAACACTCCATTCTTTATTAGGAATTAAGAATAATTTTTCTCAACCTTATTATAATAAGAATCGTATATTAAAATTAGACTTATTAATTATTGATGAATCATCTATGATTGATATTGATATGTTCTGTAAAATAATAGATTCATTATCAAAAAAAACAATACTTCTATTTTTAGGAGATGTTCATCAATTACCTCCTATAAGATCTGGGGCAATATTTAAAGATATTTTTAAGTATTACAAAAATGGATACACAATTGATCTTATAAAAAACATAAAAAAATTAGGACATAGTACACTTTTAACATTAAGTAATTTAAAATTAAATTATATTAGTAATAAATTTGTTGTCTTAAGAAAAAGCTATCGTTTTAAAAAAAACTCAAGTATTGATTTGTTTTCTCAAGCTATATTACAAAATGACGTTAAAACTATTAATAAAATTTTAAATAATAATTCAAATAAAATTAACTTTTTTCAAATAAATGATAAAGAAAGTTATTTAGGTATGATAAAAAATATTATTAAATGTTACAAAAACTATTTTCAATCTATTAAAAATAATGAATCTCCTAAAAATATTTTAACTATTTTTCAATATCATCAAGCTTTATGTGCAACAAACATTAATAATTTTGGAACTAATATTTTAAATAAAAAAATAGAATATTACATACAAAAATATAACTTTTTATCTATAAAAAGTTTAAATTTATTTGAAAAAGAAGTTTGGTATGAAGGAAAACCAATAATAATTACAAAAAATTGTAATATTTTAGGTATTCATAATGGAGATATTGGAATAGTGTTATATGATGATAAAAAAAAATTAAAAGTATTTTTTTTACTTTCTAATTCTACATTGAAAAAAATTTCTTGCTATCTTATTACTAATTATAAGTTGGCTTGGTTTATATCAGTACATCGTTCTCAAGGTTCAGAGTACAATTCTATTAGTTTAATAATGCCTAATAAAATTAGCAGTAATTTTATTAGTAAAGAATTGATTTATACAGCTGTTACAAGATCAAAAAAAGAAATTTATATTTATGGGAAAAAAAGTGTTTTTTTTAAAATATTACGCTTGAAAAATACTAATTTTAGTAGAATATATAAAAATTAAAATTTTAACTAACAATTATTTTTTTTAAGAAACGAAAAAATTTTTGATATACAATTATGGGTTTTTATTTTTATCAATGAACATTGAATATGTTTTTGGTTGCGGGAGCTGGATTTGAACCAACGACCTTCGGGTTATGAGCCCGACGAGCTACCAGACTGCTCCACCCCGCGATTTTTTTAAACATTACTAAATAATAGTTTATATTATTTATGTCACAAAGTCTTATTATACATTACTAAACTGTATTTAGCAACATTTTTATATTTGTTAAAATTAAAAATAATTAAAAATAATTTTTTTTAATACATAAATTGTTCTGAATATATAGTTTATAATGTTTTATATGTACACCTACATATATAGAAGTAAAGAATTTATCATATAATTTTATATTGAATTTACTAATTTTACAAAAAATATTTTTTGTTAAATTTGAGCAACTAGTCTTTTAAAAAACAAATTTCTAATCTTACATTTTACTCATTATTTAAAAGAATTTAATAAATTAGACATATATATATTTTATGTTATCTTATTACAGTAGTTAATTTAGAAAAATCAGTACTTTATATTTATTTAAAAACAAATCTAATTATTTTAAATAAACGATTATTTAACTATTAAAAACATTTGCAAAAAAATATTAATAATTAACGTTATTTTAATTTACATTAAAAAATTAAAAGATATTACATATTAAATAAAAAACACTTACTTTGTTTTTAATGTATAAATAAAATTTATTGATACTAAACTTAAAAAGCATATGTTTTATCTATTCATTCTATGCATAAAATTTAATTGTTTAAAGAAAACACTATATTAAAAAATAAATAAAACTATATATTGATTCTTATATTTTATTGAATTAAAAAGTAAAAAACAATACTTTTGTTTAAAATATTGAAATTAAAAACAATTTATTTGCAAAATAAATATTTTTTATTTTGTTTAAAATAATTATATGTTAAATATGTTAATATATTTTTTGAATACCTTTAATTTAAATTATGAATGTTTCCTAATGTTTTATATTTAAAATTTAATTTACATTAAAAAATTAATTATTCTTAAAAAAAATATTAAATTACTAATTTAATAAAGCATCGATAATTAATATAAATGATGTTTATGCATTAATACACTGCTAGTATCATAATTTTAAATTTATTAAAATTATTTTTAATAAAAATTCTCAATCATTAAATAACTATTTATGTAAATAATACCTTACAGGATAAGTATGAAACCGTCAGAACGAAGAAAAGCTAGAGAATATGCTGTGCAATTACTTTATTCATGGCAATTATCTAATAACAACATTAAAGATAATATAGACTATTTTTTTTTAGAATATGATAATAAAAATGTTGATATAGAATATTTTTATGAACTAATACTTGGAGTTACTAACAATTACAAACATATTGATAAACTAATATCTCCATATCTTTCACGTGATTTAAAAAAATTAGGAGAAATAGAAAAAGCTATTCTTCGTATATCTTTTTATGAATTATTAAAAAGAAACGATATACCATATAGGGTTTCTATTAATGAAGGAATTGAATTAGCAAAATCTTTCGGAGCTGAAAAAAGTCATAAATTTATTAATGGAGTATTAGATAAAGCTGCTATTGCGCTAAGATATACTAAAAACAGTTTTTAAAACTAATTTTTAAAACAAGATTATTTTTTAATCAATATTTATTATTTTAATAATATGTACAAACATAATAGAATGATTTTCTATAATTTTAAAAATATGAAAACAAATATTGTTTAAAAAATCAGTATTTTATACTTATGTATTTAATATATTTAATATTATATAAATGTATTTCTATATATTTAAATGCATTTAAAAAAATAATTAAATAAATTTAATAAAAATCAATTTTGTTAACTTTCAAAATTTTAAATTCATTTAAAATATAAAGTGTTAGTTTATAATAAAATATTTTTAACAAATAAAAACATTCTAATTTAAAGTTAATTAAAAGAAAAGAAAACTAACTTACAACTATAAAATTAGTTTTATTTATTACAAATAAACAATATCATAATAATTTAACAAGAAAATTATACAATAAAAATAATTGTATATACAAAAAAAACTATTTATTTTAATTTTTTATGATTATAAAAAAAACGTTTCTATTTTATATATATAAATATCCTTTAAATTAAATTTTAATGATGATTATTTGTATCAAATATAATTGATATTTTTACATCTAAAACAAACTTATTACATATTTGACATGTAAGTGTATACAATTATAGTTTTAAAATATTAGCATATGTAATCATATTTATTTTTTACATATTATTGATTTACGTTAAATAACTGTTAACATTTAAAGATGTAAATATACGTTATATATAACTATATATTTAGAAAATTTATAAAACTTTAATGATAGTAAAATCTTAAAAAATATATATTATTAATAATAATCTCTTTTAACCAGGTTTAAAATTTAAGAAGGATGCAATATTGCAATAATTGATTATTTTTTATATAAAAAATATTTTTTAAAATTTGAATGAATAACAAAGCAGAATTCAAATAAGTTTTGAAAAATACTATTTTTTCTATATAAAATGAAAAAAAATTATTTTTAATATTTTAAAAAATTTAAGAATATTGAAATACATAAATATATAGAATAAATTATTCTAATTTCATTTAATTTACTAAGTTGAATACTAAAAAGTTAATATTTAAACTAATACTAAAATTCAATATTTATATAAATTTATTTAAAAAACTATCCTTCTACAAATCCAATAGTAAAAAAAAAATATATTTATAATACACAAATATAAAATAAATAAAATTATATACTACACTCGTAAAATTTTTAATATTACTAAAATGTCTATAACTATGTTTTTGTAACATATAAACATATTTTTTTAGAATCTATAACTGATTATATAAATCAATTAATATATAAATTTATATAATATATATATATACAAAACTAATTTAAAAAAATAGATAAAAGTTATATATATTTATTTTAATCAATGTATACTACATAACTAAAAATATTAAAAAATAAATAATGTTTCACTATATATATATATAGTGCATATACTATCTTTTTTCTTCATTTAATAAACAAGCATATAAAATGCTTTTGTAAAAAACAACTTGCACTAAATTGTTTCTTATAATTTAATATAAATAAAAACAAATAAAATTATTTATTTAAAAATTATTTAAAACTAGGTTAACAATAATGAATGTAGATTCTAAAGGATACTTATTAAACTATAAAAAATGGAACTTAAATATAGCTAATAGAATAGCAAAAAAAGAATATTTGACTCTTAATAAAGACCACTGGAAAATAATTTTTTTTATTCGGCAATTTTATTGTGAATTCCATTTATGTCCTTCATTAAGAATAATTATTCAAAATATGAAAAAAAACCATAGTATAAAAATATTTAATAGTCAGTACTTATTTATACTATTTCCAAAAGGACCATTAAAACAAGCTACCAAAATAGCTGGACTTCCTAAGCCGAATATTTGTTTATAAATTACTACTATTATAAATATTAAAATATACATAGTATATTATAAATTTATTTATAAAAAACGAAAATTATCTGTAATCATTAACAACATATTTACACATATTGTTAATAACGAAAAAATAAATAAATTTTTAGACCATAAACGCAAATTTACGTGTATAAATAAGCCATATATAGCTAAAAACAACCATAAAAAAGAAAATATTGCTAATGTTATAAAATATTGTATTTTAACATATGAAAAATACAATAAAATTGTATTAACAACAATATAAAAAATAATGAATAAAATAATATATATCTTAGTTATTTTTATATTTTTATAAACAGGTAATATTGGCATTCCTGACTTTCTGTAATCTTCTAAATAATGCAAAGCTATAGAATAAAAATGCGATATTTGCCAGAATATTAATGAAAAATACAATAACAAAGAGCATAAATCAATTTTATCTCTAACTGAACAATACCCTATGATAGGAGGAATAGCTCCTGCTAGTGATCCAATAAAAGTTGAATATACAGAATATCTTTTAGTCAACAATGTATATGCAAATATATATATAAAAAAAGCAAACATAATTAAATAAAAACATAAATGATTAACATAAAAATAGATAATATTAAATCCTATAACTGCCAATAAAATACCATAAACACAAGCATTTTTAACTGATATTAATTTTTTAGGTAATACTCTATTTTTTGTTCTATTCATTTTTTTATCTAAATCTATATCAATAACATTATTAAAAACGCATGCGGAAGCAATAACAAAAAGAGTACCAGTTAAAGAAAAAAATAATAAATCCCAAATAACTGTTCCTCTAGATGCTAAAAAAAATCCTCCAATTAAAGAAATTAAGTTACCAACTATAATTCTAGGTTTTATAATATAAAAATAATTAATCATGGTGTACTATTTTACAGTTATTTAATATTGATGAATCATTACATTATAATGTAAATTATACATAATCCAAGTAGATCCAATTATTATTATCAATATAATTATAAAAGTAAATAATAAAAAAATAATATTCCAAAAATTTCCCATAGAATCTTTTAAATGTAAAAAATAATATATTTGAAAAAAAATTTGAAGACAACAACAAAGTAAAATTATCAAATTTGTGTAATTTTTATTATCTAAAATATTTATTTTTTTTTCTATTAAGAAAAATGGAATAAAAGATAGTAAAACAGAATAAATAAAACCAAAAAAATATGAATATATATTGCTTTTTATAAAATTATTTTTTTCTTCGTTATGTTTTTTTATAATCATAAAGCACCAATTAAATAAACAAAAGTATATATACAAATCCATATTATGTCTAAAAAATGCCAAAATAGTCCTAAGCAAAAAAAATCATTTATTAATGCAGAAGAATAATTTTTTTTGCAGGCTAATTGAATAATTAAAACTACCATCCATATTATTCCTACAAACACATGAATTCCATGAGTTGCTAATAACGTAAAAAAAGAAGATAAAAAAGCATTTTTTGTAGGTCCATATCCATTCAATATAAGTGTATATAACTCAATATATTCAGTAAAAATAAAATAGCATCCTAATATGAAAGAAATGAAAAAAGTAAAATATGCTTTTTTTAAATTATTTTTTAGTAAAAAATGCATAGACGTTCCGTAAGACACTGAACTTAATAATAATACAGCAGTTTCTAAACTAACAATATTTATTTTAAATAATGAATTTTTTTGTAAAAAATATGGACAACTACTATGCATAACTGAATATACTGAAAATAAAGTTGCAAAAATAATACAATCACTCATTAAATAAATCCAAAAACCAAATGTTTTTTTTCTATCTAATGTAAAATTAAGTTTTTCATAGTGTAGTTTTTTTTTTTCTTTCAAATTTTTATTTTCTATCATAATCTTTCTTTTTATTTAAATGTTTAATCCACTGATTTTCTATTTTTAATACATCATCAGATGTTATAATTTGTTCTTTATTTTTTATAGAACTCTTTATTATTATTAACATTAATATGCATACAAATGAAAAAATAAACAACCACCAAATATGCCATACAGCAGAAAATCCTAAAAAAGTAGAAAAAAATCCGATTAAAACTCCATACTTAGAATTTTTTGGCATTTTAAAAAAATATTTTTTTTTGTCTAATATAGTGCTTTGTATTTTTTTATGTTTTAAAAACCAAAAATCATCTCTTCTTGTTATATTTGGTATTTTTGAAAAATTATAAAACGGAGGAGGAGAAGAAATAGACCACTCTAAAGTTCTTCCATCCCAAGGATCTCCAGTAAAATCAATATTTTTTTTTCTATTTTTTATAGAAGAATAAAATTGAATTATTTGACTTATTATTCCTAATAAAATTAAAAATACTCCTATACCTGAAACTACCAATAAAGTATGAAATTCTGGATCAATATTTTGACTAATACGACGTGTCATTCCCATAAACCCTAATAGATATAAAGGCATAAATGCAATAAAAAATCCAGTTATCCAAAATACAAAAGCTAGTTTACCCCAAAACTCATTCAGAACAAATCCAAAACATTTTGGAAACCAATAATTTATTCCTGCAAAACATCCAAAAACTACTCCTCCAATAATCATATTATGGAAGTGTGCTATTAAAAATAAGCTATTGTGCAATACAAAATCAAGTGCTGGTATAGATAAGATTACTCCAGTCATACCTCCAATAGTAAAAGAAATTAAAAATCCTATAGTCCATAACATTGAAGAATGCATTTTAACCTTCCCTTTGTACATGGTAAATAACCAATTAAAAATCTTTACTCCAGTAGGGATTGATATAACCATCGTAGCTATACTAAAAAAAGTATTAACATTAGATCCTGCTCCCATAGTAAAAAAATGATGTAACCAGACTATAAAAGACAAAATAGTAATTACTATTGTAGCCCATACTAATGAAACATATCCAAATAAAGTTTTTTTAGAAAACGTAGAAACAACTTCAGAAAAAATACCAAATACAGGTAAAATTAAAATATAAACTTCCGGATGACCCCAAATCCAAATCAAATTAATGTACATCATAGGATTTCCATAAAAATCATTAGTAAAAAAATGAAATCCGAAATATCTATCCAACGTTAATAATGATAAGGTGGTTGTTAAAACAGGAAAAGAAATTAAAATTAATAAATTAGAGCATAGAGATGTCCAAGTAAAAACTGGCATTTTGAACATACTCATTCCTGGCGCTCGTAATTGTATTATAGTTACTAGAAAATTAATCGCTGTTAAAGTTGTTCCAATTCCTGAAATTTGTAGACTCCAAATCCAATAATCAACTCCTACTCCAGGACTATATATTAGTTCAGATAATGGAGGATATGCCAACCAACCTGTAGCTGCAAATTCTCCAATTCCTAACGAAATATTAATCAGTATTGCGCCGCTTACAGTTAACCAAAAACTTAAATTATTAAGAAATGGAAAAGCAACGTCTCTTGCTCCTATTTGTAATGGAATAATAAAATTCATAAATCCAATTATTAAAGGCATGGCTACAAAAAAAATCATTATTACCCCATGTGCTGTAAATATTTGGTCATAATGATGCGGTGGTAAAAAACCTGAACCATGATTTAATGTTGAAGCTAGAATTTGTTGGATTCTCATCATAACAGCATCTGTAAAACCACGAAATAACATTACAAAAGCAAGAACCATATACATTATACCTATAGTTTTATGGTCAACTGAAGTAATCCAAATGTTCCACAAATCGTTCCATTTTCTTATATATGTAATATATGCAATTATAATACTTCCAATAGTTATTATTATAAAATAAGTAATCATGATTATAGGTTCATGATAAGGTATAGATTGTAAAGTTAATTTACCAAACATTTTTTTTCCTAAAAATAATCTTTTTTAATTTAATAAAATTAAAAATCTAATTATGGATAAAATTGATTAATTATATCCGTAAATATTTTTGAATATACACTAGAAAAATATTCTATATTATGATTTTGATTAGGAACAGATATTTTTTTAAAATCATAAAAATTATTTATATGTTTTTTAGATTTTTTTACTTTATTAATCCATTGCATAAAAGTTTTAGTATTTTTACTAGATATAACTGAAAATTTCATTCCAGAAAATCCTTCTCCACTATAATTTGCAGAAATTCCTTTAAGTACTCCTGTTTCATTAGAAATAAGGTGTAAAGTTGTTTTCATGCCTGCCATAGCGTATATTTGACTACCAAGTGAAGGAATAAAAAAAGAATTCATATTAGAATTAGATGTTATTTTAAATATGATAGGTACGTTTATCGGAATAGAAATTTCATTAATAGTCGCTATGTTGTATTGCGGATAAATGAATAACCACTTCCAATCTAAAGAAACAACATTAATATAAATTGGTTTTTTATCTTTTTCTAAAAAAATATTTTTTTTTGGGTCTAAATCATGAGTTGATTGCCATGTTATTTTTGCTAAAAAAAATATAATTATTATTGGAATTGTCCAAACTATAATCTCTATTGGTTTTGAATGATTCCAATTTGGATCATAATTTGTGTTTTTTTTAGAAGATCGGTATAAAAAGGAAAACAGTAAAGTCATTATAATTACTGGAATAACAATCAATAACATAATTAAAAAAGCCGTAATTAATAATTCGTATTGTTGAGTCGCTATTATTCCTTTCCCATTTAAAATACCATCATAACTACAACCATATAGCAATAAAATAGTACTATTAATTAAAAAAATTTTTAAAATTTTACTTTTTTTGATAAATTTCATTTGCAAACCTAATTAAATTATAAATAAAATTGCTTGTTTAATGTTTTATTAAACACAAAATAATATATAAAATATATATATAACTAGTAAATTTTTACCGCATATATCAAATGATTTATAATTATTTTATAAAAAATAATTACTTTTAATTACATTATCATAATTATTATATTATTTAATAAAGAGTATTTTATGAAACAAATATTAAAAAAAATTTTAAAAAAAAGCTTATCTACTACTACTTTAATTATTTTTAATAATAGTAAATTTCATTTACTAAAAAAAAATAACAGTCATTATAAATTAATTATTGTGTCTCAACAGTTTTCTTCTTTGTCCTTATTACGTAGACACCAGTTAGTACATGCAATATTAAAAAAAAATAATATTTCTATTTATTCTATTGATTTATACACTTATACACAAATAGAATGGAATACTAAAAAAAATAATACGAATTATAAGATTATTTGTTCAAACAAAAGATCCTAATAATATAAAAAACAATTAATTTTAAATAAATATAAATATATTAATATATACGTATTTAATAATTATTAAATTTACATATGTTATCTATTAATTATACAAAATAAAACATAGTATATTATATTTCATAATTATTTTTTGATTAGTTTTAACTATATACAAAACTTATAATTGTTAAATATTTTAAATATATTACTAATGATAATTATTATGTAAATATTTTCTTTTTCTATACCTATCATTAATTTATATAATTTTTAAGTTTAAATTGAAAGTAAAATAACAATAAAAATAATTTGATTTCTTTAAATTTTAAAAATATTTTATAAATATATTTAGATAACCATGATTTATTGGAATTAGTATGAAAAAAAAAAATAAAGAAAATAAAACAATCAAACATCACTTGATAACATTAAATATTAGCAAAAAAGAATTTTTAAAAAGAATGAATCTAGAAAGTATCATCTTAAAAAAAAATGTATCTTTACATGGTTTTAGAAAAGGAAAAGTTCCATTAAATATTATTTATGAAATGCATAAAAATGAAATTATGCAAAAATCAATTACATATCTGATGAAAAAAAACTTTTTCAATTATATTGATAAAAAAAGATACAAAATATTAGATCGTCCAAAATATATTTTTCAAGAAGATTCATTTGATAAAAATATTACTTATTCAGTTGAGTTTTATGAATACTTATCTTCTTCGATAAAATCGATAAAAAACACTACAATCATAAAACCGAAAATTAATATTACTAACTCAGATAAATCTTTTTATTTAAAAAAAATATATAAAAATTATTTATCATGGAAAAAAAAATCTTATTATTTAATACAAAACTCAGATAAAATTACTATTGACTATAAAATAAAGCATAATAACCTATATATTGAAAAATATAAAACAAAAAATTTTTCTTTTATTATAAATAATAAATTATTTTTTTCTGAGATTCAAAATAAACTATTAGGACATAAAATAGGCGATGTTTGTAATATATATAAAACATTTTCTTCAAATTTTTATGAAAAAGAACTTAAAGGAAAAAAAGTAAAAATTATAATTTTAATTAAAAATATAGAAAAACTATATTTACCTGTTTCAAAAAAAATAGAATTTCTAAAAAAAATTAAAAGTAGTTTATTTAATAATGTTAAAAAAAAAATGAAAACAACATTAAATGTTTTTAAAAAAATATATATTAAAAAACAAATTATTAATAATATTTTAAAGAAAAATTCTATCTCTTTTCCGGAAAAAATGATAAAAAAAGAAATGAATTTAATATATAAATATTATAATACTAAATATGAAAAAAAATTTAGATGTTTACTTTCAATTTATTCAGAAAAAAAAGTAAAAGCTGAAGCTATAAAAAATTTAATTTTAAAATTAACTTTTAAAAAAGTTATTAATGAAAATCTAATTTCTATTGATAAAAATATTATACAAAATTTTTTTCAAAGTTCTTTTAAAAAAGAACATATATATTCAAAATATATAAATGCTTATTATAAAAATACAAAAATAAGAAAAAAAATAGATAATTTTATTATAGAAAATAAAATCTATTCAACTTTACTTAAATCAACAAAAATTATATATAAACAATATTCTTTTCAACAATTTATTAAAAAGATTTAAGCAAATTAAAAATTTTAAACAATAAATATATTATTATATATATAATATCTTTTAATGATGTTCAATATATTTATATATTGTATATTTTAAATACTAAAATTAAAATGTTTTATATATGCAATAAATATTAACATTTATAATGAATTTATTACTTTTAACAAATTAACATAATTAATAAAAAAATATGTATAAAAACAAAATATGTCAAAATTATGCAAAAAATTATTCACATCTTATTCCAATGGTAGTAGAAAATCATGAAAGAGGAGAAAGATCTTACGATATATACTCTCGTCTATTAAAAGAACGGATTATATTTGTAACAGGATCTATAGAAGATAATATGGCTAATACAGTAATAGCCCAACTTTTGTTTTTAGAATCTGAAAATCCAAACAAAGATATCTTTTTATATATCAACTCTCCGGGAGGAATTATCAGTTCAGGTATGTCTATTTACGATACAATGCAATTTATAACACCAGAAGTGAATACTATTTGTATAGGACAAGCGTGTTCTATGGCAGCTTTTTTACTTGCTGCGGGAAATAAAAAAAAACGATATTCCCTTCCTAATTCTAGAATTATGATTCATCAACCTTTAGGACAATATAAAGGACAGGCATCTGATGTTGCAATACATGCTAAGGAAATTTTATTTATAAAAAAAAAAATGAATAAAATTCTTGCTAAAATGACAAAAAATACTTTTGAAAAAGTAGAAATGGATACTGAAAGAGATTGTTTTTTGAGTGCTCGCGAAGCAAAAGAATATGGTTTAATTGATTCTATTCTAACAACTAGAATGTAAATTCTATTATTTTGTTTAAATTCAATAATTATTTGTATAAATAAAGTTTATATTTTTTATTATAAAATTATAAACTATAAAATTAAATATAAACTTTATATGTAAGGTTTTTTATGAACGATGATTTTAAAAAAAAAATTGACTCTATGTTACATTGTTCTTTTTGTAATAAATCTGAAAATAAATTAAAAAAAATTATAACTGGAAAAAATGTATCTATTTGTGAAGAATGCATTCTTTTATGCAATGAAATAATTACACAAGAAAAAAATAGCGAAATTAATCAATTTATGTGTAAAATACATTTAACTCCACATGAAATATACAAACATTTAAACCATCACATAATTGGACAAAAAAAATCTAAAAAAATACTTTCTGTAGCAGTGTACAATCATTATAAACGCATTAAAAAAAATACTTTTGAAAACAATAAAGTTGAATGTGAAAAAAGTAATGTTTTACTAATAGGACCAACTGGAAGCGGAAAAACATTATTAGCTAAAACATTAGCAAAAATTATAAATGTTCCTTTTGTTATAGTTGATGCAACTACATTAACTGAAGCAGGCTACGTAGGCGAAGATGTTGAAAACATTATACAGAAACTGTTAAGTACTTGTAACTTTGATATTGAAAAAGCTGAACGAGGAATCATTTATATTGATGAAATAGATAAGATTGCACGAAAATCTGAAAATGTTTCTATTACTAGAGACGTTTCTGGAGAAGGAGTGCAACAATCGTTATTAAAAATAATAGAAGGAACACTAGCTTCCATTCCACCTAAAGGTGGCAGAAAACATCCTAATCAAGAATTTTTAAACGTTAATACTTCTAACATTTTATTTATATGTGGCGGAGCTTTTCATGGATTAGAAAAAATTATTTCAAAAAGAATACATACTACCAATTCTATTGGATTTCATTCTGTTCTAAACAATATAGAAAAATATAATTTTAATTTATTAGAAAAAATAGAACCTAAAGATTTAATAAAATTTGGATTAATTCCTGAATTTGTTGGAAGATTACCTATACTAACTAGTGTAGAAAAACTAGATTATAAATCTTTATCAAAAATATTAACTGAGCCAAAAAATGCGTTAATTAAACAATATCAAACACTCTTTGAAATTGAAGGAGTTGAACTAGAATTCTGTGATCAATCTATTAAAGCAATAGCAAAACAAGCATTAAAAAAAAATATAGGAGCAAGAGGTCTACGTTCTATTTTGGAAAATATTTTATTAGATACTATGTTTAATTTACCTTCTATTAATAATGTAAAAAAAATATTAATTACAGAAGAAACTGTTTATAACAATTCTGATCCAGTATTAATTTATAAAACAAAAAATTAATAAATATATACATATAACAATAAATACTAGTATTATTAAAACAATCAAAATGTTCATAAAATACGTTTGTCACATAGTTATTGAAAAAAATTTGATTGTCATACGTTATAATAATTAATTATTCATACAATTATTAATTGAGTTGAAAATCAATTTTTTCAAATTAGTTTAAAAATATAAAGGTCTATATTAATGAATATTGACATGTTAGAAAAAAATATTAAAATTTCTATTTTACCATTACGAGATGTCGTAGTGTATCCTTATATGGTTATTCCTTTATTTGTAGGAAGAAAAAAATCGATTCAATGTATAGAATATTCTATGAAACATGATAAAAAAATACTATTAATTACTCAAAAAAAATCAACTATAGAAGAACCTAAAGAATCTGATTTATTTAAAGTTGGAACTATAGCAAAAATTCTTCAAATGTTGAAATTACCAGATGGAACAGTCAAGGTATTAGTAGAAGGATTATTCCGTGCAAAAATAAAAAACTTTATAGAAGAAAAAAAAGAATATTTTTTAGCAAATGTTTGCAAAAAAAAATCTGAGCCTGTAGAAGAAAAAAAAGTTACTGTTTTATTGAGAACAACTATTAACCAATTTAAAAAATATATAAAATTAAATAAAAAAATTCCTTTTGACATATTAACTACTCTACAAGAAATACATGATCCAGAAAAATTAGCAGATACTATCGTGTCTCATATTCCGTTAAAATTATCATCAAAACAATTAATACTGGAGTTAGAAAATGTTGAAGAAAGATTAGAAAATATAATGAGTGTAATAGAATCAGAAATTGATTTACTAGAAATTGAAAAAAAAATTAGAAATCGTGTCAAAAACCAAATGGAGAAAAGCCAAAGAGAATATTATTTAAACGAACAAATAAAAGCTATTCAAAAAGAATTAGGGGAACCGGATTCAAATTTAGACGAAAATGAAGTTTTAGAAAAAAAAATAAAAATAAGTAAAATGCCAAAAGACGCTAAAAAAAAAGCTATATCAGAACTTCAAAAATTGAAAATGATGTCTTCTATGTCAGCAGAAGCTACTGTTATTAGAAATTATATTGATTGGATGTTACAAGTTCCATGGAATACAAAAAGCAAAATAAAAAAAAATTTACATATAGCAAAACATATATTAGATAACGATCATTACGGATTAGATAATATCAAAGAAAGAATTCTGGAATTTCTTGCTGTACAAAATAGAACAAAAAAATTAAAAGGTCCGATATTATGTTTAGTAGGACCTCCTGGAGTAGGAAAAACTTCATTAGGAAAATCTATAGCAAAAGCCACTGGGCGAAAATATATTAGAATGGCATTAGGTGGAATAAAAGATGAAGCTGAAATAAGAGGTCATCGAAGAACATATATTGGATCTATGCCTGGGAAGATAATTCAAAAAATAGCTAAAGTTGGAGTCAAAAATCCTCTTTTTTTACTAGATGAAATTGATAAAATGGCTTTTGATATTAGAATAGATCCAGTGGCAGCATTATTAGAAGTTTTAGATATAGAACAAAACATAGCTTTTAATGATCATTACTTAGAAGTAGATTACGATCTTTCTGACGTAATGTTCATAGCTACTGCTAATTCTACAAATATTCCTACTCCACTATTAGACAGAATGGAAATTTTACGAATTTCTGGATATACAGAAGATGAAAAAATAAATATAGCAAAAAATTATTTATACGACAAACAAATGAAAAGAAATGCCTTAAAAAATAAAGAACTTTTCATTCAAGACGATGCTTTGGTTAATATTATAAGATATTATACTCGAGAATCTGGAGTTAGAAATTTAGAAAGAGAAATATCAAAAATATGTAGAAAAACAGTTAAAAAAATATTATTAAAAAAAGATTGCACCTCTATATCAATTGACAAAAAAAATTTAAAAAAATATTTAGGAATTAAAAAATTTATTTTTGGAAAAACCAGATCTTCTAATCACATAGGCCAAGTAACTGGTTTAGCATGGACTGAAGTAGGGGGAGAAATTCTTACTATTGAAACAGCTTGTGTATCTGGAAAAGGAAAGTTAACCTATACAGGGTCGTTAGGTAAAGTAATGAAAGAATCAATTCAAACTGCTCTGACAGTAGTAAGATCACAAGCAAAATATTTAGGAATAAAAAAAACTTTTTATGAAAAAAAAGATGTACACGTACACGTCCCAGAAGGAGCCATACCTAAAGATGGACCGAGCGCAGGAATAGCTATGTGTACTGCTATAGTATCTTGTTTAACTTATAATCCAGTTAAATCAAATATAGCTATGACAGGAGAAATTACATTAAGTGGAAGAGTTTTAAGTATAGGAGGGTTAAAAGAAAAACTTTTAGCCGCACGTAGAAGCGGTATTAAAACTGTAATTATACCTAAAGAAAATAAAATACATTTAGAAGAAATTGAAAAAAATATTAAATCTAATCTAAAAATTATTACTGTCGAAACAATTAAAGAAGTATTAATTTTAGCATTAGAAAAAAAACCATACTTAACTGAAAATTTTACAAAATAATTATAATTATTTTGCAACTGGTGAAATGAAACATTTTACCAGTGTGTATTTTACTAAATAAATATCATATACATTAACTATATATTTATTTAAAAAATAATTTTTAATAAATCAAACTTAAAATAATTTTGACTATAAAATGTCAGTTTTATATTATATACTAGCTATAATTAACACATACGTACATATATATATTTTTAATTTATATACTTATGTATTTGTATTTTTTAATTAATTCAAATTAATTTAAATTTTAATTTTTAATATCAAGGCTAATTTCAAATTGAACAAGATCATAGTTAATAGTTTATTAACTTTACTAGCTATTTCTTTAATGATAAGTATTACTTATACTTGCGTTAATAAAAACAGCATAAAAAAAGAACATACATCTAATGTGTATAGCATACAAAAAAAAGACAATACACTTAAATATATTTATCAATTAATTTCTTCAGAAAAAAATACAATTTCTAATAATTTATTAAACAATTTTTACTATAAAAAAAATAATTCTATTAATCAAAACTATAGAAAATTTTTATCTAAAAAAATCAAAAATATATTATTAGAGCAATATATGAATAAAATTCATTTTTTATTAAGTTCCTCTTTTATAAAAAAAAAAATACAAACATTATCTTTTTTTAAAAAAAATAACAAATTTAATCAAAATAAATTTAATAATTTTTTAAAGATTTTACATATTTCAAAAAAAGAATATGAAAATTTTGTAAATATACAAGAATCGAAAAAAAAATTTTTATCCGTACTAGAAGATACTGATTTTTTAACAAATTCAGAACTAAATATACTTATAAAATCTTTCTCTGAACACAGAATAATTAGGCAAGCTAAAATAAATGTCTACAAAAAAATAAATCAGCAAAAAATAACACTACAAAATATAAAAAATTATTACAAAAAACATAAATATTCATTTTTTCATCCTGAAAAATTAAAAATAAATTATATTAAACTTGATATTAATAAATTAAAAATGTCAGTTAATAATAATAATTTAAAAAATTGGAATACATCAAATTGTCAGAATCCTTTTATTTCAACAAAAAGAAAATTTACTATTCTAAAAACTAATTCTAAAAAAACAGCTAAAACTATAATAACAGAATTATTATTTGGAAAAAATTTTAAAAAAATAGAAAAACAAAGAAAAAAAACAACTAATTATATTCCTATAACAGAAAATAATAGTACAAGTTGGATAACTAACTCGTCATTTCCAAGTGAAATTCAACGTGTGTTTTTAGCATATAATGGGAATATTTCTAAAATAATTTGTTCGAAACAAGGTTTTTATATTTTAAAATCCAGTAAAGTAATTCCTTCACAAAAAAAAACAGTTCTAAATGCAAAAAAGATTTTTACGCCAAAATCAACTGACAATATAAATAACCAAAAATTTCAGATAATCAAACAGAAAATATATCAAGAAATAAAAAATAAGAAAAATAATTTAAAAAATATTGCTAAAAAATTTAAGTTAGATGTTCTTCATGCTACACTTTTTTCTAAAAAAAATACTCTAAAAAATTTAATAAATACTATTCTAGAAAAAAAAACATTTAAAAAATTAAATATTCACTCTATATCTAATGTAAATTTATATAAAATCGATTTTAAACATGGAATATGTTACTTATTCAATATAGAAAAATATATCCCAAAAAAACAAAAAACTATTTCAGAATGTATAAAAGAAATAAAAAATATATTGAGATATACGCAAACAAGAAAAAAAATAATAATGAATTTAAAAAAAACAATAGATACTACACCGAATAATAAGTTGCGGATTTTATTAAATAAACAATTTGTTTTTTCTAATAAAATCATCCTATCTCAATTAAACATTTCGCCACTCCAGAAATTTTCATTTAATTTAAAATTAAAACTTCAAAATCAACCAGTTTATGGAATTTTTACAAATCCAAAAGGACATATATTTCTTATTGAATGTAATAATACATTTTATTCTAATAGTTCTAACAAAAAAAATATTTTATTTTTAAAAAATTACATTGAAAATTATTATTCTCATATTTGTGTTCATAACATATTTCACAGTCTAGAACAAACATCTGACATTAAAAATAACACTCAACTATCAGGAAATATAGTTTAATAAAATATTTTTATTTAAAATTATTTTTAAAAATATATTCACTTTTTCGATGAAAATAAATTAGTATAAAATTTTCTATTTTTGTTATTATTTTTTTAGTATTACAAGTATTATACATATCTATATTAAAATATTAAAAATATAACAATTTTACCCATAACTTATTCATATACATACTTTAACTAGTAGGAAATTTTCTGTGAAATTGTTTAATCAATTAAAATGGTTTTTTTTAAAAGAATGGAAACGCTATTTAGGAGCTATAACACTATTACTTATAATTGCTATACTTCAACTTCTTCCTCCTAAATTACTTGGAATGTTAGTAGATGCAATCATTCAAAATAAAAAAAATAGCATAAATATGTTTAACTGGATTATATCTATGCTTACTACTTCTATTATCATTTATATCTTTCGATATATTTGGAGAATTTTATTATTTGGTGCATCATATAAATTAGCTGTAGAATTAAGAAAAAAATTATATAAATCCCTTAGTAAACACACTATGTCTTTTTATTTAACAAAAAGAACTGGAGATTTAATGGCAAGGGCTACTAATGACGTAGACCGTGTAGTTTTTGCAGCAGGAGAAGGAGTGTTAACATTGGTTGATTCTCTGGTTATAGGTGTTTCTGTTTTAATTGTTATGAGTACTCAGATCAGTTTTAAACTTACTATAATTGCTTTATTACCTATGCCAATAATGGCATTTATAATACAAAAATTTGGAAAAAAATTACACATTCGTTTTCTTGAATCACAAGCTGCTTTTTCTTCTTTAAATAATCAAGTACAAGAAAGTTTAACTAGTATCAGGATGATAAAAGCTTTTGGATTAGAAAAAAGTCAATTAATAAAATTTAATAAAATTGCTAACTTTACTAGCTTTAAAAATATGGAAGTATCTAAAGTTGATGCATGTTTTGAACCAATAATTCATTTTTTTATTTCTTTATCTAATCTTTTATCTATTACTGTAGGAGGTTGGTTAGTTTGGACTAATGCTATAAGTTTAGGACAATTAACTAGTTTTATTATGTATTTAGGATTGATTATTTGGCCTATGTTAGCTTTAGCATGGATGTTTAATATAGTGGAAAGAGGGAGTGCTGCTTGGGAAAGAATTCAAGAAATTTTAATTATTCCAAACAATACAAATAATAAAAATTTATATACTACTTTTCCAAAAATACTTAATAGTTTCATTATTAATATTAATTATTTCAAATATCCAAATACTAAAGATCATTTTTTAAAAAATATAAAAATTGTTTTATCATCAGGAAAAATATTAGGGTTATGTGGACCTACAGGATCTGGAAAAACAACGTTATTAAATATAATACAACGTAATTTTCCAATAGATAAAGGAGAGATTATTTTTAATGGAGTAAATTTAAATGAATTATCTTTAAAAGAATGGAGAAATCATATTGCAGTAGTCAATCAAACTACATTTTTATTTTCTGATACAATATTTAATAACATAGCTTTAGGAAAACCTAACGCAACTTATTCTGAAATAAAATTTGTTTCTATAATAGCAAATATTCATACTGATATTATTCGATTTCCTAAAAAATACAATACTCAAGTTGGAGAGAAAGGGGTTATGCTGTCAGGAGGACAAAAACAGAGAATTGCAATTGCTAGAGCTTTATTATTAAATGCAGAATTATTAATTTTAGATGATGCTTTATCTGCTGTTGATGGATGCACCGAGCACAAAATATTAAAAAATATAAAAAAATGGAAAAAGAAAAATCAAAGTATAATTATTTCATCTCATAGATTATCTGTTATAAAAAACTCTGATGAAATTGTAGTTATGAAAAATGGAAACATTATTCAACATGGTTCTCATACAAATTTAATGAAAGAAGTAAATTGGTACAGTAAAATGTATAATTATCAACATATTTAATATAATTGAAAAGGAAAATATTGAATGCTAAATTGTTTTATAAAACTGTGGCCAATTTTTCAACGATTACTTGCTTATAGTAAACAGCATAGAAAATCTCTCTATATTGCTTTCTCTCTACTAATAGCAGCTTCAATAGCTGAAGTATCTAGTCCAATATTAATAAGATATTTTATACAACATATCATAGAAAAAAAAGAAGGAGATTATCATTTAATAACATTGATTATATTATGTTTTTTTGTTTTACAAATTATTGCTTCTACTCTTACTTATATAGAAGCTATTTTATTTAATAAAATATCTGTAAAAATAGTATATGCCATCAGATCAGAAGTAATGCGATCGGCTTTAGCACAACCTGTATACATTTTTGACGCTCAACCTATAGGTCAGTTAGTATCTAAAGTAACAAACGATACTGAGGTGATAAGAGAACTATATGATACTGTAATATCTACTACATTACGTGGAACAGCATTTATTAGTACTATGTTAATCAGTATGTTTTTTTTAGAATGGCATATGGCTATTTTAGCTATAACCATGATTCCTATAGTTTTAATTATAATGTTAATACACCAAAAATTTAGTACACCGTTATTAAGAGAAGTGCGATTTTATATTGCTAATATAAATAACAAATTCAATGAAATAATAAACGGGATGAATGTTATTAAACAATTTAATCAAGAAAATAGATTTGGAAAATATTTAAAAGAAACTAGTTATTTTCATTACTTAGCTAGAATTAAAATACTAAAATTAGATGGATTTTTATTACGACCTCTTTTGAGCTTTATTTCTTCAATCATTCTTTGCAGTTTAATGCTATTAGTAAATTATTTCTCTAATAAATTATTTGAAGTTGGTGTTTTATATGCGTTTATAAATTATTTAGGACGTCTAAATGAACCTCTTATAGCTATAATTACTCAACAAACTATTTTACAACAAGCTATTGTAGCAGGAGAAAGAATATTTGAATTGATAGACTCACCAAAACAAAACTACGGGGTAAACAAATTTACTATATCTACTGGTAAAATTGCTATTAATAATCTAAGTTTTTCATATTCTAAGAATAGTGCACTTTCATTAAATAATATTAATTTAATAATACCAAACAAAAAATTCATAGCTTTTGTTGGAAACACTGGGAGCGGAAAAAGTACACTAGTAAACCTAATAATGGGATTTTATCCTGTTAAAAACCAACGTATATTTATTGATAATAGAGATATAAACTCATTATCTTACTTTTCTCTAAGAACTGGAATTGCTATTGTTCAACAAGATCCAATCATTTTAGCAGATACTATATTGAATAATATTGATTTAGGTAGGAAAATTTCTATAAAAAAAATATTAAAAACTCTTAAACTAGTAAAACTTTATTCTTTTATTAAATCTATGCCAAATGGAATAAATACTATGTTAGGAGAGCAAGGAAATAACTTATCGGTTGGACAAAAACAATTATTAGCTATAGCTAGAGTCTTAGTTATAAAACCAAAAATATTAATTTTAGACGAAGCAACAGCTAATATTGATTCTGAAACAGAAAAAACAATTCAAGAAACCTTAACATCCATTAGAAAAAATACTACATTAGTTATAATAGCACATAGACTATCTACTATTATTGATGCAGACAATATTATTGTTTTACAAAATGGAAAAATAATTGAAAAAGGAACACACAAAGAATTGATAAATAGAAGAAAAGTATATTTTAGAATGTATAAAGGACAAACGTACAATCAATAGTATTTAACATTACATATTTATATAAAAAAAGTAAATCCCTGTTAGTAATTTTCTAATACCTGATTCACTTGATGTAGCTGCTTTCTTCCGAACCTGACTTATTCATTCAAGATTACAACATTAGGTTACTAACAGAGATTTATTTGTAATTTTACATATTTATATAGAAATGTACTTTAAAAAAAAACGTTACATTTCTATATAAATAAAAATATTATTTATAATAACATAAAATATATATTTTTTCATCTTTTAAAAAAAATTTAACAATAATTATAACTATATATACATGAAATACAGATAACTATATGCATTTTTTTATGATAAAATAAGAAGTACTACACTTTTATTTCTTCTATCATTATGAATTATAAAATATTAGCTAGAAAATGGAGACCTCAGAAGTTTAGTCAAGTATGCGGTCATAAATATGTTATAAAAGCTATAACTAATAGTATTAAATTGAATAAAATACATCATGCTTGGGTTTTTTCTGGTACAAGAGGAACTGGAAAAACTACTATAGCTAGAATACTTGCTAAAAGTTTAAGCTGTTATAATTCTATTACAGCAAATCCATGTAGAAAATGTGTTATTTGTAAAAATATAGAAAAACACTGTTTTTCAGATTTTATAGAAGTAGACGGAGCATCTAAAACAAAAGTAGAAGATATAAAAGAAATGCTTTCAACTGTTTATTATAGTCCTTTACAAGGAAGGTTTAAAATATATTTAATAGATGAAATACATATGCTATCTAAACATAGTTTTAACGCTTTATTAAAAATTCTAGAAGAACCTCCGAAACATGTTAAATTTATTTTTGCAACAACAGAAATAGAAAAAATTCCAAATACAATATTATCCAGATGTTTAATTTTTAAATTAAACGACCTAAAATTTATTGAGATATATAATTTTATTTCTAAAATTTTAAAAAAAGAAAATATACAAATAGAACCCGAGGCTTTAAAAATTGTTTCTAACTACTCTTTAGGTAGTATTCGAGATGCTTTAAATTTTTTAGAACAATCTATATATATAGATAATAAAAAAATTTTAACCAAAACAATTATTAATTTATTAGGAACATTTAATGAAGAAATAATTTTTAAAATTACAAAATCAATCATAAAAAAAAATATTACAAAAACGTTTGAAAAATTAAACCAATGCGAATCTTCATATGTTAATTGGGATTATTTATTAGTAGAAATATTAAAAATATTTCATTTTATTTCTATGATAAAACTATATCCATCTACATTGAAAAATAATTATTATATGTCGTCTTTTAAAAATGAATTATTAAAAATAGCAAGTAAATTAAGTTTTAATCAATTAAAATTATATTATAAAACAATTCTTCATGGACGTTCACTGATATATTTAGCTCCAACTAAAAAAATAGGCATAGAAATGCTAGTATTAGAAATACTTCATTTATAAAATAAAAACAACGTTAAATATTACTAAGCGTTTTACAATTATTTTTAACAACATTAAACATATAAAATAAAAAATGGACTCCAAAGATAAAAACAATAGTTTTTTAAAACATCAAAAATTATTAATGAATATTATTGAATCTAGAAAAAAAATAATAAAAAAAAAAAAAATATTATTTTAAATAAAGAGAAATATTCTTTAAAAAAAAACAATGCTATTAGTTTAAACGAAAGGTTTTATAAACTAATCAAAGAAAAATCTGTATTTTTTTTAAAAAAAAAAGAAAAAAAATCTAATTTATCCTTTTTTGATTTTATCAAAAAAAAAAAGTCGATAAAATCTATATAAAGTTAAAAAAAAAAAAGAATTTATGAAAAAAAAATTCTTATCTGATAAAAATTTAACAAAAATTATACAAATATTTAAAATACATTTAAACAAAAATAATTTAAAAATAAAAAATTTAAAAAAAAAATAAAACATCATCTGTCATTTTTTCGTAAAAGGTAATATCAATATATGTTCAACAAACATAATTTAGGAAATTTAGTAAAACAAGCTCAAGATATGCAAGAAAAAATGAATAAAATACAAGAAGAAATAGAAAAAATTGAAGTCACAGGAGAATCTGGAGCTGGTTTAATTAAAATAACTATAAACGGTTCTTACATTTGTAAAAAAGTAGAAATTGATTCTAGTTTATTCGATGAAGAAAAAGAAATTCTAGAAGATCTATCGACAGCAGCCTTTAATGATGCCATCCGAAGAATATCGGAGATAAAAAAAAATAAAATGTCTTCTATTTCTAATAATATGAATATTCCTAATGCATTTAATTTATCTAACTAAACGAGATAATATTGCTATATTAAATATGCAAAATACATCATATTATATACTTATAATAATTTATATCAATTATTTGATATAATTAAAAATTATATATTTATATAATATTTATAGTCTAGACTTATTGTTTAAATCAAATTATACATAATTAATTTTTTATAAAAAATAGAGATATCAATGAACAATCAAGAAAAAACTACTTATTCTTTTAAATCTGAAACTAAAGAATTAATGCAACTGATGATTCATTCTTTATATTCTAATAAAGAAATATTCTTAAGAGAACTAATTTCAAACGCATCTGATGCAATAGATAAATTAAGGTATTTCAATCTTTCTTCTTCTGTAGATCATAAAAATGATCAATTTGAAATAAAAATATTAATTGATACTATTAACAATCAATTAACCATTATTGATAATGGAATTGGTATGAATAAGAAAGAACTTATTGAGAATTTAGGAACAATTGCCAAGTCTGGAACAAAACATTTCTTAAAATCGTTAAAAAAAGAAAAATTAAAAGAAAATAATCTTATTGGAAAATTTGGAGTCGGATTTTATTCTTCTTTTATAGTCTCAAAAAAAGTTTTAGTTCATACTAAAAGTGCAATAGATTCAAATTCTGAAGGATTATTATGGGAATCTTTAGGTTCAGGAGATTATTCTATAAAACATCTAAAAAAAGAAACTGCAGGAACGTCTATTACATTACAACTTAAAGAAAAAGAAAAAGAATTTTTAGAAGAATGGAAAATAAAAAATACAGTCAATAAATATTCTGACCATATTAACGTTCCAATCTTATTAAAAATAGAAAAAAAAGAAGAAAAAGAAGAAAAAGAAGAAAAAGAAAAAAAAGGAAAAAAAGAAGAAAAAGAAAACAATACTTGGAAACAAATAAATCAAGCACAAGCGTTATGGACAAAACAACAATCTAAAATTTCTGATTTAGAATACATAAATTTTTATAAACATCTAACTAATGATTCTCAAGATCCACTAGTTTGGAGTCACAACAAAGTTGAAGGTGAAAAAGAATATATCAGTTTATTATATGTTCCTAAAATAGCACCTTGGGATTTATGGAATAGAGATAATAAAAAAGGATTGAAACTTTATGTAAAACGTGTGTTTATTATGGATGATGCAGAACAATTTTTACCTAATTATTTACGTTTTGTACGAGGATTAATAGATTCAAACGATTTACCATTAAACATATCAAGAGAAATATTACAAAATAACCATATTATTAATTCCTTAAAAAAAGCAATTACAAAAAGAATATTAAAACTTTTAAACAATATGCTTGATAAGCATAAAGAAAAATATATAGAATTTTGGAATCAATTCGGTCCAATCTTAAAAGAAGGTCCAGCTGAAGATCCAATAAATAAAGAAACAATATCTAAATTATTACTCTTTTCTTCTATTAATAATAAAAGTAAAAAACAAACTGTGTTACTAAAAGATTATGTAGATAACATGCCTTCACATCAAGAAAAAATTTATTTCATTACTGCAGAAAGCTATGAAGCAGCTATAAATAGTCCTCTTTTAGAAGTATTCAAAAAAAAATCTATTGATGTTTTACTATTATCTGAAAGAATAGATGAATGGATGATGAACTATCTAAATGAATTTGAAAACAAAAAGTTCCAGTCTGTTAGCAAATCAGATGATTCGTTAAATAAGTTGTTTTCAGAAAATAAAAATAATACATCTACTGTAGAAAAAAAATTTACATCCTTTATTCAAGACATAAAAAAAATATTAGGAAATAAAGTAGAAGATGTCAGAATCACTCATCGTTTAACTAATTCACCTTCTGTTCTTTTAACAAATGAAAATGAAATGTCAACTCAAATGGCTAAATTATTTTTATCAGCTGGACAAAAAGTTCCTCCAGTTAAATATATTTTAGAAATAAATCCTAAACATAAACTAATAAAAAAAATATCTGCTATACAAGATACAGAAGAATTAAACGAATGGGTTAAACTGTTGTTTGAACAAGCTTTGTTAATTGAAAGAGGAAATCTCAAAAATCCTAACGGATTTATTTCCCGAATGAATAAATTTCTAACTTCTTAAAAGGATTTTCATCTAATACAGTAAAAATGCTATATAAAATTATCAAAATAATCTTTTTTTGTAATAAGGAAAAAAATGAATATTATTTTCATTGGACCCCCAGGGGTAGGAAAAGGAACTCAATCTTTATTAATATCTAAAACAATAAAAATTCCAATAATATCAAGTAGTAAAATTTTAAAAGAAAACATCAATACGTTATCTACAATGCAAAATGTATCTAAAGAAATAAATGATGGAAAATTAATTAATGATAATATTGTCACAAAATTAATTTTTTCTCAAATAGAAAAAAAATTTTGTAAACCAGGTTTTATTTTAGATGGGTTTCCAAGAACTATTATTCAAGCAAAAGAATTAAAAAAATTCAAAAAAATTGATATAATCTTTTATTTATTTGCTAAAAAAAATGTATTAATTGATAGGCTAATTGGTAGAAGAATTCATGTTCCTTCAGGAAGAGTATTTAATGTTAACTCATTTGCTATTGGAGAAAAACAATTAGATCCTTTAACTAAAGAACCATTAAGTATTCGCAAAGATGATTCTAAAAAAATAGTTAAAAAAAGATTAGAAATTTATAACTCTTTAACCAAACCGTTAATAGAATTTTATCGAACAGAAAGCATTCGCGGGACATGTAAATTATATGAAATAAATGCTAGTAAAACTATTGAACATGTTAAAACAGAGTTGTTACATCATTTAAATTTAAATTCTTAACATAACGTTAAAAGTTTAAAAAAAATCTATAAAAATTACATATAAAAGATTTTAGGAAACAAGTAATTTAAATATTTATTTAAAATTAAAAAAATTGCACTCTACAAGATTCGAACTTGTGACCTACGGCTTAGAAGGCCGCTGCTCTATCCTACTGAGCTAAGAGTGCAATACAGAAAAATAAAATTTAATTTAAAAAAAATTAGTTAAAAAACCAGTATATACAAAATATATTACATATAAAAATCATGTTATGCAACATAAAATTATACAAATATTTTTTTGTATACAGAGATTACTAAAATGAAATTAACAAAAAAAATTATGGATGGTATAAAAGTATCCAATTTTTTTAAAAAAAAATTAAAAAAAACATTATTGTTTTATAAAAATCAAGGACATCGAACTCCACATTTAGCAGTAATATTGATAGGAACAAATCCTGCTTCGTTAATTTATGTACAACACAAAAAATTAGCTTGTAAAAATGTAGGAATCAAATTCGTTTTATATCACTTTTCAAAAAATATATCTGAAACATCAATATTAAAAAAAATTAATCATTTAAATAATAACGATAAAATAGATGCAATATTAATTCAACTACCACTTCCTATTCATATTAATTCTGCACACATATGTAATTCTATATCTCCATACAAAGACGTAGATGGATTTCATCCATACAACATAGGTTCTTTATGTCAAAAAAATCCTACAATAATACCTTGCACTCCGAGAGGAATAATTACATTAATGAAATTTTATGATGTACCAACATACGGATTGAATTCAGTGATAGTAGGAGCTTCTAATATTGTTGGAAGACCTATGAATTTAGCGTTACTTCTACATGGATGCACTACTACCGTAACTCATAGATTTACAAAAAACTTAAAAGAACATACGAAGAAAGCAGAACTTTTAATAGTAGCAATTGGAAAAGCAGAATTTGTTGATTCTTCATGGATTAAAGAAAAATCTATAATAATAGATGTAGGAATAAATAAACAAAATGATGGTAGTATTGTAGGAGATGTGAAATTTAAATCTGTAATAAAAAAAGCTTCTCTTATAACGCCGGTACCTGGAGGAATAGGTCCTATGACCATTTTATCTCTTTTACAAAACACTATAGATATTTATAAAAAAAATATAAAAAAATATCTTAAGTACTAACATCATTATATATGTGTATATATTTCCACGTTGTTTTTGTTGTAGAATCTTCTACTCTGACATTTAACTTTAAAAGTTTTTCTTTAATAAAATCAGCTTTTTTCCAGTTTTTTAATTTTCTAAAATAACTTCTTTTTTTTATTAAGATTTTAATAAACTGATTAGATTTTTCATTATTAACAACTGAGTTTATGCTAAAAAAATCGCTTGTATTTTGCAGTAAAATACCTAATATATTTCCTAATTCTTTTAAAATATAGCTTAAATAATTAGAATAAGAATAACTTTTTTTCTTTTTATACATTTGTATTTTTTTTGATAACTCAAATAAAACAGATAAAGCTTTTGGAGTATTAAAATCATCATTCATAGCATTAAAAAATTTTTTTTTGTACAATAAACCATGGTTTTTTATTTCTTGAAATTGGTTATTTATATAACAAACAATATTATTTTGCTGTAAAGCAATGTACAATTTAGATAAAGCAAAAAAAGAAATTTTTAAAGAAGAAATTTTATCGTAATAAATTGGTTTTTTATAATGCGTAGATAAAAAAAATAACCGAACACTTTCTGGATTATTTTTTTTTAAAATATCACGTAAATAAACACAGTTTTTACCAGATTTTGACATTTTTTTTTGTTTTAAAAAAACCATACCAGAATGCATCCAGTATTTTGAATATATTAATGACTGATTATAACAGGTTGATTGAGCATTTTCATTTTCATGATGAGGAAATAATAGATCAATTCCTCCTCCATGTATGTCTATTTTTTTTCCAAAATAAAAATTATTTATAGCTGAACATTCTATGTGCCATCCAGGCCTTCCTTTTCCCCATGGAGAAGTCCAATATGGTTCATTTTTTTTTGATTTTTTCCATAAAACAAAATCTTCAACATGATGCTTACTATTTTCATCTATACTATTTTTTGTTTTTTTTAATTTATTTAATACTTGATTTGATAATTTTCCATAGTTTTTATCTTTCCTAACAGAAAAAAAAATATCTCCATTCTTAGAATGGTAAGCATAATTAGTATCCAACAAAAATCGAATTATTTTGTATATAGATTCCATATGATCAGTAACTAATGGTTCTTGAGTAGGAATTAATATATTTAATACAGAAAAATCTTTACGCATTTGTTCTATAAAATAATTTGTAAGATTTTTTACAGATACGTTAGATTTAAATGACTTTTCAATAATTTTATCATCAATATTTGTTATATTTCGAATATAATTAACCTGATATCTATTTTTTTTTAAAAACCGTAACACAATATCAAAAAATATAAAAGTTCTTCCATGTCCTAAATGACAAAAATCATACGGAGTAATTCCGCAAACATACATATTTACTTTATTTGAAGTTATAGGTATAAATTTTTCTTTTTTATTATTTAAAGTATTAAAAATTTTTAACATCCTTCTTTATCTCATAATAAGAGTATATGTATTTAAAAATAAAATGGTATAATTTTATATATATAATTTCCTATTTATATAAAAAAATCTTAAACACGAAGTTTTAAATTTTTTAGTAAAAATAATATTTTATATTTAAATTAGGATAAACATGAAGACAAAATTAGAAGAATCTTTGAAATTTCCTTGTTTTTTTACTTATAAAGTTATTGGAATTGCTAAACCAGAATTAATCGATAACGTTATCAAAGTTATTCAATTAAGAATACCTGGAGATTATATTCCAATAATAAAATCAAGTAGTAAAGGAAATTATTTATCTATTTCTATTACTATATATGCTAATGATTTTACTCAAATAGAAAATTTATACAATGATATAAACAAAATAAATATAGTCAGAATGGTTTTATAAAATTCGTTTAAAAAAATTTAAAACGGTACTTAATGTACCGTTTTAAATGATTTAAAAGAATCTAATTTATAATTTTATTAATTTAAAATAATTAAACACTTGTTACATTAGCAGCAGAAGGACCTTTCGCTCCTTCAGTAATTTCAAATTCTACACTTTGACCTTCTGCTAAAGTTTTGAATCCATTACTTTGTATAGCAGAAAAATGAACGAAAACATCCTTACTTCCATCTTCAGGAGTAATAAAACCAAAACCTTTAGACTCATTAAACCATTTAACAGTACCTTTAATCTTAGACATCTATATTACCTTTACATAAAATTACACTATTTTTTCTAAAAAATTTTACTTTATTTTAAGTTATAAAACAAATATAAAAACAATTAACTATAAAATAAAAATGTATTTAAATTATTGTAGCAATTAAAAATATTTTAGTAAAATAACTACCTGGAAATTTCCTACTCTCACACGGGGAGACCCCGTACTACCATTGGCGTTAAAGTGTTTCACTTCTGAGTTCGGTATGGTTTCAGGTGGTACCACATTACTATAATAACCAGGTAATTATTTTACTAAAATTTAATTTTAGTTATTAAAAACAAGCATTCAATAAAAACAAATAGTGATTCATATTAAAACACCTCTGGTGTTGTAAGGTTAAGCCTCTCGGGTCATTAGTACTAATTAGCTCAACACATTGCTGTGCTTACACATTTAGCCTATCAACGTCGTAGTCTCCAACGTCCCTTCAGTAAACAAAATATGTTTCAGGGAAGACTAATCTTGGGGTAAGTTTCGTGTTTAGATGCTTTCAGCACTTATCTTTTCCGCATTTAGCTACCGGGCAATGCCATTGGCATGACAACCCGAACACCAGAGATGCGTCCACTTCGGTCCTCTCGTACTAGAAATAGATCCCCTCAATCTTCCTACGCCCACGGCAGATAGGGACCGAACTGTCTCACGACGTTCTAAACCCAGCTCGCGTACCACTTTAAATGGCGAACAGCCATACCCTTGGGACCTGCTTCAGCCCCAGGATGTGATGAGCCGACATCGAGGTGCCAAACACCGCCGTCGATATGAACTCTTGGGCGGTATCAGCCTGTTATCCCCGGAGTACCTTTTATTTGTTGAGCGATGGCCATTCCATACAGAACCACCGGATCACTAAGACCTGCTTTCACACCTGCTCGCATTATCATGCTTGCAGTCAAATTGGCTTATGCCTTTACACTAACCTTACGATGTCCGACCGTAATTAGCCAATCTTCGTGCTCCTCCGTTACTCTTTGGGAGGAGACCGCCCCAGTCAAACTACCCACCAGACACTGTTTCTACACCGGATAACGGTGCTAGATTAGAATACCAAATTATACAGGGTGGTATTTCAAGGTCGGCTAAATTTAAACTAGCGTCTAAACATCAGAGCCTCCCACCTATCCTACACAGTAGAACTCAGTAGTCAGTATCAAGCTATAGTAAAGGTTCACGGGGTCTTTCCGTCTTGCCGCGGGTATACTGCATCTTCACAGCAATTTCAATTTCACTGAGTCCTAGGTGGAGACAGCCTGGCCATCATTACGCCATTCGTGCAGGTCGGAACTTACCCGACAAGGAATTTCGCTACCTTAGGACCGTTATAGTTACGGCCGCCGTTTACCGGGGCTTCAGTTCAGAGCTTCAAGTTTCCTTTAACTCCTTCGATTAACCTTCCGGCACCGGGCAGGCGTCACACCGTATACTTCCACTTTCGTGTTTGCACAGTGCTGTGTTTTTAATAAACAGTTGCAGCCAGCTATTATCTGCGACTAACTTCAGCTAATAAAGAGTAAATCTTTTTCACTTACTGTTAGCGTGCCTTCTCCCGAAGTTACGGCACTATTTTGCCTAGTTCCTTCACCTAGGTTCTCTCAAGCGCCTTGGTATACTCTACCTAACTACCTGTGTCGGTTTGTGGTACGATTTCTTGTTATTTATAGCTTAGAAGATTTTCCTGGAAATATGGTATTAATTACTTCATCACCGTAATGATTCGTCATAACGCCTCAGATTAAAAAAAACCGGATTTACCTAGTTTTTATACCTACACGCTTAAACCAGGACAACCAACGCCTGGATAATCTAACCTTTTTCGTCCCTCCTTCGCAAATAACAAGAAGTACAGGAATATTAACCTGTTATCCATCGATTACGCCTTTCGACCTCACCTTAGGTGTCGACTTACCCTGCCCCGATTAACGTTGGACAGGAAACCTTAGTTTTTCGGCGAGCAGGTTTTTCACCTGCTTTATCGTTACTCATGTCAGCATTCGCACTTCTGATACCTCCAATATACTTTACAATATATCTTCATCAGCTTACAGAACGCTCCCCTACCCAATAAAATTAGTTTATTTTATTGCCGCAGCTTCGGTATATAGTTTTAGCCCCGTTAAATCTTCCGCGCAAGCTGACTTAACCAGTGAGCTATTACGCTTTCTTTAAATGATGGCTGCTTCTAAGCCAACATCCTGGCTGTCTATGCCTTCTCACATCGTTTCCCACTTAACTATAATTTAGGGACCTTAGCTGGCGGTCTGGGTTGTTTCCCTTTCCACAACGAACGTTAGCACCCGCTGTGTGTCTCCCGTGATAACATTCTTCGGTATTCGGAGTTTGCATCGGATTGGTAGTCCGGGATGGACCCCTAGCCGAAACAGTGCTCTACCCCCGAAGATGAATTCACGAGGCGCTACCTAAATAGCTTTCGGGGAGAACCAGCTATCTCCCGGTTTGATTGGCCTTTCACCCCTAACCACAGATCATCCGCTGATTTTTCAACATCAGTCGGTTCGGTCCTCCAGTTGGTTTTACCCAACCTTCAACCTGTCCATAGCTAGATCACCGGGTTTCGGGTCTGTACCTTGCAACTAAAACGCCTATTTAGGACTCGGTTTCCCTGCGGCTCCCTTATTAAAGTTAACCTTGCTACAAAATACAAGTCGCTGACCCATTATACAAAAGGTACGCAGTCACTTGCTTATTTCAACAAGCTCCTACTGCTTGTACGTATATGGTTTCAGGATCTATTTCACTCCCCTAGCCGGGGTTCTTTTCGCCTTTCCCTTACGGTACTAGTTCACTATCGGTCAGTCAGGAGTATTTAGCCTTAGAGGATGGTCCCCCTATCTTCAGACAAGATTTCTCGTGTCCCGCCCTAATTTTTTGAGTTTATAAAATATTTATTTTTCATGTACGAGGCTATCACTCTGTATCGCTGATTTTTCCAAATCATTCTATTAAATAAACAAGTTATATAGTTAACTCATGGCTGATCCCTTTTCGCTCGCCACTACTAAGGGAATCTCAATTGATTTCTTTTCCTCGAGATACTTAGATGTTTCAATTCTCTCGGTTTGCTTTACTAACTTATATATTCAGTTAATAATGATGCTATATATTGCATCGGGTTTCCCCATTCGGATACCAACGGTTAATATCGCTTCTTATCAGCTCACCGATGATTTTCGCAGATTAGCACGTCCTTCTTCGCCTCTGACTGCCAAGGCATTCACCATATACGCTTATACGCTTAACCTTACAACCCACAGGTGTTTTATATAATAAATATTACATGTATATTATATTGTATGCTTGCTTTCAATTGTTAAAGAACAAATTAATAAATTTTAAATCATAATAAGATTAACACAAATATAAAGAATAGTATACAAATAATTTAATTTCTTTACTAAAAATTTATACAGTTTGTCCCCTAGGGGAATTGAACCCCTGTTGCCGCCGTGAAAGGGCGATGTCCTAGACCGCTAGACGAAGGGGACTAAAAAAATATTTTAATATATAAACTATTATTTATACATATAAAGTATAAAAACAATAATAACTATTATTTTTTGAAATAAAATTTACTTTATATACGAAATGTATCCAATTAAACACCAAAGTAAAAAATTAATCTAAATTAGAATTTAAAATTAAAATATACAATAAGATTAACACGTTGTTGAAACAAAGTAAAATAGTATTATTTATATATAATTTTATATTTTTAATAAATAAAACATTAATTTAACTTCGAAAATAATATACAAAAATTCTTTTCTATAACATTTTAATTATGTTATATATATTTAAAACAAATAAAAAACTGCATATGCTCTTTTTCCGTTTTTAAAATACAGAGTCCATACTACTACTTATATTTGGAAATTTATTATACCATAAAAAAAAAGCAAATGCAGCTTGACTAACTAACATCCCTTTTCCATCAGAACAATGGATAGCTCCATTTTTTTTGCAAAATTTTGTAAAAACAGTATTTTTTCTACTATAAAACAAATCATAACAATATGTATTACTACTAATTAAATATTTTGGAAAATCTGGAATTTGATTTTTCATACTGCAAGAAGTAGCATTAATAATCAAATTAAATTTTTTTTCATGAATCTTTTTGTTAAAAAAATTTAAATAAAATACATCTCCTAAATGCTTGAATCGCTTTTCTAACACTTTAGCTTTTTCTATCGTTCTATTCCATATAAATACAGTACTGCCTATTTCTAATAATACACTAATTATTCCTAATGCAGCTCCACCTGCTCCAAGTATAAGAATGTTACTTTTTTTATCTATAAATTTCTTTGTTTTTAAATCGTGAATCAATCCTACTCCATCAGTATTATCACCTAATAAAGTCCCATTGCTTAATTTTTTTATGACATTAACACTATTACTAACTTTAGCTCTATCTGTTAAAGAATTACAAATATGCACAACTGTTTCTTTAAACGGTACAGTAATATTTGCCCCCTTACTATTTTTTAAACTAAAAAATAATTCCATTTCTTTAATTAAATTATTTTCACATACATTTATCAATTTGTACTTTAATGGAATACCTTGTTCTTTAGAAAAATTTTTATATATATTAGGAGACATAGAATGATTAACTGGATTCCCGAACAAAGCAAAATTATCTATACTATCGTTTTTAGATTTTTTCTTATTTACTATACTATTCATATCTAACATACTCTTGTGTAATTGCATTAATAATATTAGATGGATTTTTGTTTGATCCAAGACTTCCTTTAACTATATTTATAGTATTTCCAAATTGTTCTTTTAATTCCAATAAAGTTTTACATGGGGTTTTTCCTGAAATGTTAGCACTAGTAGAAATTATAGGTTTTCCGAATCTAGTACATATTTTTTTTATTACACTATGATTACTTATTCTAATAGCTATTAAATTTGAATCTCCAGTAATCCAATATGGAACAGAATTCTTTGAAGGTAACAATACAGTATTCATGTTTTTCCAATAACTAAAAAGTTGTTTTTTACATATTTTTAATCTAGAATACTCTATGTAATGTTCTACTTGATTATAGTTATGAGCTACTAATATAAATCCTTTGTTTATATTCCTATTTTTAATAAAAAGTATTTTGTAAACTGCACTTTTATTTTCCGGATCACATCCAAGTCCAAAAACTGATTCTGTCGGATAAAAAATAATATTTTTTTTCTTTAATAATTGAATACTTTTTCTTATAGAAATAAGCATTATTTTTACTCTTGTATATTATTATATTTTCTTTAACTAAATTTCATAAAAAATGTTGTAATACTTTACCTAAATCAAAAGATAATCAAACCGAACGGTATCTACATGTAATTAAAAGTTAAAAAATTAAAAAAGTTCTAGTTCTAATAATTAAAACATGATTAGTATTTAAAAAAAATATTTATTTTTATTTCTAGATTAAAAAAAATAAATATCTAATAGTATATTTTCAAAACATTATAAGTTTAAAAATACAACTAGTATAAATATTTAATCTTTAATATTATTTATTATTATTTAATTAAATAATATTAATACTTTTAATTCTTTAAAGTTATACAAATAAATATATTATGTATTTATATATATACTAAATGCTTTACAACTTATTAAACTAATACACCTATATTATGATCTTAGTTATTTTGTATATATATCTATAAATTTATATATCTATATGTCTATATATTTATGTATCTATACTTATAGATATAATAAACTAATACTATTATAGGCTTTTTATTTACTAATTTTATTAAAAGTAATTTTAATCATTTAATTAATTAATTCATTTTTAATTAAAATTAACTCAATAAATCATTGAATTATTTATTTTTTTTACTTTTAAATAATTTGTTTTTTATAAGTATTTTACCTATAAAGTAAAATTTACTATAAAAACTTAATTTGTTATTGATCAAAAAAAATACTTTGTTTTTTATATACGAATAAACTATTTTATATACACAATTATATAAAATAAATAATTTTTAATTACTAATAAAATATTACAAATATATATCTTTACTTATCATTTTATTAAATCTGTTTTAAATTAATTTAAAATAAAAATAATTATTTTTTTTAATTTTTCTATTTTGAAATAAAATTCAAACATTTCTACTTTCACCTTTTTATTTTTTTAAAAAGATTTATAATAAAATATTAACCGATTACTTTATCATAAAATTATGAGTATATTAAATATATTGCAACATCCAGACATTCGTTTAAGAAACGTAGCTAAACCTGTGAAAACAGTGAATAAAAAAGTTAAAGTAATAATAGATAATATGTTTGAAACTATGTATGAAAATGACGGAATAGGACTAGCAGCTACACAAATTGATATACATTTACAAATAGCTATTGCTATAAATTCTGAAAAAAAAAACAATCCTATAATACTTATTAATCCAACCATATTAAATTATTCTGGAAATATTGAGGTAGAAGAAGGTTGCTTATCTATTAAAAATAAACGAGCAATAATATCCCGATATTCTTACGTAGAAATTCGTGCAACAAATTGGTCTAATAAATTATGTTTCATAAAAGCACACTCTCTTTTAGCTGTATGTATACAACATGAAATAGATCATTTATCAGGAAAATTATTTATCGACTATTTAAAAAAAAAATAATAACTATAAAAAATTTATATAAACTACAATGACAACACAAACTTTAAACAAAAACAACCTTAAAAAATTAAAAATTATCTTTTCTGGAACTCCTATATTTGCTGCTAAACATTTACAATCATTAGCTAATTACAAATATAATATTGTAGCAGTAATTACTAAAAAAAATAATAAGAGTAAAAGAGGAAGTAAAACAATTGAAAGCCCTGTCAAAAAAATAGCAAAAATCTATTCTATTCCAACATTTGAAATTAATTGCTTATCAAAAGATAGAAAAATAGTAGAAAATCTTAAAAAATTAAATGCAGATGTTATGATTGTTGTAGCCTACGGTTCAATTGTTCCACATTCTATATTAAATTTATTTCCTTTTGGATGTATTAATTTACATCCTTCTCTTTTACCACGTTGGAGGGGGGCATCTCCTATATCTTCTTCAATTTTATTCGGAGATAAAATAACTGGGATAACTATTATACGAATGAATGAATCCATAGATTCTGGAAAAATAATGTTTTCTTCTAAATGTTTTATAAAAAAAAAAGAAACAAGTTATAGTTTAGAAAAAAAATTATTTAAACTAGGAATTTATTGTATAATTCGTGTTTTAAAAAAAATAGAACACAAAGAACCAATAAAATTAATATCTCAAAATGAAAGCTTAACTACATACGCTAAAAAATTTAAAAAAGAAAATGCAAGAATAGATTGGAACAAAACAGCCTGTTATATAGAACGCTTAATTAGAGCATTCTTTCCATGGCCAATTGGATATTTTATATTTCATAATATAAAAATAAAAGTGATTCAATCGTCTGTTATAAACAATAAAAAAACTCATAAAATAGGAGAAATTATTAAAATTAGTAAAAAGGGGATCCAAGTAAATACAAAAAATGGTATTATTTTATTAAAAAAAATACAATTTCCAGGAAAAAAAATTATTTCTATACAAGATTTCATTAATTCAAATAAAAAATTGTTAAAAACAGGTATTATTTTAAATTAATAATTTAAATATTTAAAATTAAAAAAATTCTATATATCCCTTTGTTGTATTTTTACAAAAATATGACATCCTAAATTAATCATTTTTTGTTTAAGAACATAACAAAATTTGAAACGCTATGTTCTTAATAATTACATCCAAAAAATACGTGTATAGTTAAAAACTATTAGTAACGTTTAGAATAAACTTAATTATACTTAATGTAATTTGTTTTCTAACGTTTTAGTTGTATTTAATTTTACCATGCTTTTAGCATTTTTATTCACTAATTCAATATATGCTATTGGAGCACAATCTCCAGGTCGTACTCCACATCTCAATATTCTAGTATATCCTCCAGCACGATTTAAAAATCTTGGACCAATATCTTTAATCAATTTAAAAACAATTTTTTTATCTCTAATTTTAGAGAATAATATTCTTCTGTTAGACAAACTGTCTTTTTTAGAAAGAGTAATTAATGGCTCTACTATTCTGCGTAATTCTTTTGCTTTAGATAAAGTTGTTTTTATAATTTCATACGTAAATAAAGAATGAGCCATATTTTTAAGCATGGAGTTCAAATGACTTCTTTTTCTATTTAGTTTACGTCCAATTTTTCTATGTCTCATATCTATATTCCTTTAAAAACTACATAGATTTTAAATATTCTATAATTTTAAATTTATTAAACATTTAATAACTTCTTTGGAGGCCAGTTTTTTAAACGCATACCCAAGGAAAGATTTCTTAAAGCTAATATATCTTTTATCTCTGTTAAAGATTTTTTTCCTAAATTAGGGGTTTTCAATAATTCTACTTCAGTTTTTTGTACTAAATCTCCAATATAGTAAATCATTTCTGCTTTTAAACAATTAGCTGAACGAACTGTTAATTCTAAATCGTCAACAGGTCGTAATAAAATTGGTTCAAATTCCGGTTTTTCTTCTTTAATTTCTACTTCTGGAACACTGCTTAAATCTACAAAAGCTTCTAATTGGTCTGACAAAATAGTAGCTGATTTTCTAATTGCTTCTTCAGGATTAATAGTACCATTCGTCTCTATCTCTAATACTAATTTATCTAAATCAGTTCTTTGTTCAACTCTAGCAGCTTCTACATTGTAAGAAACTCGATTAACAGGACTGTAACAAGCATCTAATAATAATCTTCCTATTATTCTTTCGCTACTATTCCTAACTCTAGCAGAAACAGGAACATATCCTCTTCCTTTTTCTATTTTTATTCTCATTTTTATAGAAGAATTTAAATCTGTTAAATGACATATATGATGTTTTGGATTAATTATTTCTATACTTGAATCATGAATAATATTAGATGCTGTAACTACTCCAACTCCAGATTTTTCTAGAAATAAAATAGCTTTATCCTTTCCATGAATTTTTACAGCTAATTTTTTTAAATTTAATAATATTTCTAATATATCTTCTTTAATTCCTTCTTTAGTACTATATTCATGTAAAACATTATCAATTTCTACTTCTGTAACAGCACTTCCAGGCATAAACGACAATAAAATTCTACGAAGTGCATTTCCTAATGTATGACCAAATCCTCGTTCTAATGGTTCTAAAGTAACTTTTGCACGGGTTATATTTATTTGTTCTACATTTACTAATCTAGGTTTTAGAAAATTTTTATTTAAAAGTGACATATATTCCTCTCTTAATGATATTGCTTTATTTTGAATATAGTTCAACTATTAAATGTTCATTAATTTCTGAAGAAAAATCAACTCGTTCAGGCACTCTAATTAATTTAGCTTGCATAGTAGATTTGTTTAAATTTAACCAAGTAGAAGGTTCTCTTTGATCTGCTAGCTGTATAGAATTTTTTATACGAATATAATTCTTAGCATGATTATTTATGCCAATAACATCGTTTTTTAAAATTTGATATGAAGGAATACTTACTATTTTGTTATTAACAGTAATTATTTTATGATTTATCAACTGTCTAGATTCAGCTCTAGTTGAACCAAATCCAATACGGTAAACAATGTTATCTAATCTAGATTCTAATAGCAACAATAAATTTTCACCTGTATTTCCTTTTAATCTTGCTGCTTTTTTATAATAATTTCTAAATTGTCTCTCTAGTATTCCATATAGTCTTCTAACTTTTTGTTTTTCTCTCAATTGTATACCATAATCTGACAATCTTGTTTTTTTTATACCATGAACTCCAGGCGGTCTATCTATTTTACATTTCGATTCTATAGACCGAACTCCTGATTTAAAAAACAAATCCGTTCCTTCTCTTCGACTTAGTTTTAACTTCGGACCAAGATACTTTGCCATTTATTATTTTTCCTTAACGTTAACCACTTTATACACGTCTTTTTTTAGGAGGACGACATCCATTATGTGGTATAGGAGTTACATCTGTAATATTAGTAATTTTAAATCCAGCAGAGTTTAATGCTCTAATTGTAGATTCCCTTCCAGGTCCAGGACCTTTCACCATTACTTCTAAATTTTTTATACCATAATCTTTTACTAATTCAGAGCACCTTTCTGCTGCTACTTGTGCTGCAAAAGGAGTAGATTTTCTAGATCCTCTAAAACCAGATCCTCCGGCAGTTGCCCATCCTAAAACATTTCCTTGTTTATCAGTAATAGTAACTATAGTATTATTAAATGAAGCATGAATATGTGCTATTCCGTCCATAACTTGCTTTTTTACTCGTTTACGAGTACGTATTGTGGTTTTTGCCATGATTCTTTTATAAAACTCCAATTATTTTTTTATAGATTTTCTAGGACCTTTACATGTTCTTGCATTAGTTTTAGTCCTTTGACCCCGTACCGGTAATCCTTTTCTATGCCTTAACCCTCTATAACAGCCTAAATCTATTAAACGTTTAATGCTTAGCGTTTTTTCTCTTCTTAAATCTCCTTCTACAATAAATTTAGAAATAGCTGTTCTTAATAAATCTATCTGCGAATCATTTAAGTCTTTTACTTTATTATCTTCATTAATACTTATACTTTGACAAATTAACCTAGAACTAGAAATGCCAATCCCGTATATTTTTGTTAAAGCTATTATTATATGTTTATGATCAGGAATATTAATTCCTGCAATACGAGCCATAAAAACTCCTAATTATTATAATACAAAAATGAATTATTTATACTACAGTTTTATTTAAAACAATATAACTTATTAATTTTTTAATTTAAATATGATTTATCCTTGTCTCTGTTTATGTTTTGGATCACTAATACAATATACACGAATCACATTTTTTCTACGCACTATTTTGCAATTTCTACATAATTTTTTTACTGATGCTCTTACTTTCATTTGTAGATCTCAATATTTTTAATATATAACTATTTTTTTTTATTGTTAAAATATAAATTAGATTTTTTTAAAATAACATCGTACTGATTCGATAAAATTAAAGTTTGTATTTGAGTTATAAAATCTATTATTACTACGACAACTATCAATAATGATGTGCCTCCAAAATAAAATGGCATATTAAAAATATTTTTTATAAATTCTGGCATCAAACAAATAAATATCATATATACAGAACCAATACATGTTAACTTCAACATAATATTACTAATATACTTTTCTGTCTTTTCTCCTGGTCTAATACCTGGAATAAAAGCTCCTGATTTTTTTAAATTATCTGCAGTTTCTCTTGGATTAAAAGCTAATTGGCTGTAAAAAAAACAAAAAAATACTATTGATGTAGCATATAATAAAATATAAAAAATATGACTAAACTTAAAAAACAAAATAATTTTACATAATAAATTTAAATTGTCTAAGTGCTTACCCAAATACCAAGATGCTATAGTAGAAGGAAAAATTAACATGCTAGATGAAAATATTGCTGGCATAACACCAGACATATTTAACTTTAATGGTAAATGAGTATTTTGAGTAGAATATATTCTACTGCCTCGTTGACGACCAGCATAACGTATAGTTATTTGTCTTTGACAACGTTCAGTGAAAACTACAAAAAAAATAGACAATACAATAATAATCATAACAACTATGTATTGCAATATAGTGTACTCATTATTATGAAATTGGTTAACTATTTTACTAAAAGTTGAAGGAAATCCTGATAAAATACTAATAAATATTAGTATAGATGTTCCATTTCCTAAACCATATTCAGTAATGAGCTCACTTAACCACATTAAAAACAATGATCCTGAAATTAAACTAAATATAGCAATAAAATAAAAATAAATATCAGGATTAAGAATAAAATATTTCATTCCAGATAAAAATGGAAGGCTAGTAGCCAATCCAACCGCTTGAAAAATAGCCAAGAATAATGTTAGGTATCTTACATATTTATTAATTTTTTTACTTCCTAATTCTCCTTCTTTTTTTAGCTTAGAAAAAGTTGGATAAGCTAAAGTTAATACTTGAATAATAATAGATGCTGAAATATACGGCATAATTCCTAGCGCGAATATAGAAGCCCTACTTAAAGATCCACCAGAAAACATATTAAATATGTCAAAAATTCCACTAGAATTAGAATATATAATTTTTGACAATACTGGAATATTAATTCCAGGTATAGGAATAAACGAACCAATGCGAAAAACAATAATAGAAAAAATAAAAAATATCGTTCTTCTTTTTAATTCAATTATTCCTTTATTATAATTTTTATAATAGTTAATCAATTTATGTTCCATAATAAATTATTCATTTTTAATTGCTCCACCACATGATTCTATTACTGAACGCGCTCCTTTTGTAACAGATAAACCTTCTACTATAAGAGATTTTTTTAAAGTACCATGTAAAATAATTTTGACATACTTTACATTGTTATTTATGATATTATGTTTTTTTAATTCATTAATAGTAATAACATGTTTAGTATTTATTTTATTTAAATCTGATAAACGAACTTCTACTGTTAGCTTTTTTTTTCGAGAAAAAAAACCAAATTTAGGAGATCGTCTATATAAAGGAGTTTGCCCTCCTTCAAACGTTCTACTAATTTTTTTCCCACTTCTAGACTTTTGTCCTTTATGACCTCTACCACATGTCTTTCCTAACCCTGAACCAATTCCTCTTCCAACTCTTTTTTTTCTTGTAATAGAACCTTTTTTTGAAGAAATAGTATTTAAATGCATATTAAAATTCCTTTACTACTAACATGTAGGATACTAATTTTATCATTCCTTGCAAGGAAGGAGTATTTTTTCTTACAACAGTATGTCCTATATACCTAAGTCCTAATCCTTTTAAAGTAGCTTTATGTTTCGGCAATATTCCTATAGAACTTTTGGTTTGAGTAATTGTTACACTATCATTATTTATCATGTTTTTTTTTACTCCACTATTTCACTAATAAGTTTGTTTCTCTTTTTAGCTATCATAGAAGGAGATCGCATTCTAGATAAACCATCTAATGTAGCTCTAACTACATTAATAGGATTAGTAGATCCATACGTTTTAGCTAAAACATTATGTATCCCTGAGACTTCTAAAACAGCACGCATAGCACCTCCTGCTATAATACCTGTCCCTTCTGAAGCTGGTTTCATGAAAATATTTGATCCAGTGTGAGATCCTGTAACTGCATGTTGCAACGTTCCTCTATTTAACGGAATACTAATCATATTTTTTCGTGCTTTTTCCATAGCTTTTTGAATAGCTGCAGGGACTTCTTTAGCTTTTCCATATCCAAATCCCACTTTTCCACGTCCATTCCCTACAACTGTTAATGCAGTAAAAGAAAAAACCCTACCACCTTTAACAGTTTTAGATACTCTATTAACAGCTACTAATTTTTCTTTTAAATCTCCCTGAGACATATTCTTTTTTTCAAATTTTGACATCCTATTTTACCTTAAAAATTAAGTCCTGTTTTTCGTGCTGACATTGCTAATTCTTTTACACGACCATGATATTTAAAACCAGAACGATCGAAGGAAACTTTTTTAATACCTTTTTCTAAAGCTCTTTTAGCTATTTCTTTTCCAATAATTGAAGCAGATATTTTATTTCCAGTTCCTTTTTTACTCTTTATGATCTTTTTTTCTAAAGTACAAGCTGATGCTATAATTGTACAAGAATCTGAGTTAATTACTTGAGCATATATATGTTTTGAAGTACGATGAACAACTAATCGAATTACTTTTAACTCTTTTAATTTTTCTCTTGTCTTACGTGCTCTACGTAATCTAGACATTTTTTTAATATTAGGATTCATATAAATTATTTCTTTTTTGCCTCTTTAATTCGAACTTTCTCATTTTCATAACGTATACCTTTTCCTTTATAAGGCTCTGGAATTCTATAACTACGCAAATTCGACGCTACTTGACCAACTAACTGTTTATTAGCACTTTTTAATATAATTTCAGTCGTAGATGGGCTTTCTGCTAATACACCTTTTGGTAAAATATATTCAACGTTGTGCGAATATCCTAATGACATATTAATAACATTTTTTTTTGATAAAGCAATTCTATATCCGACACCTGATAACTTTAACTTTTTTACAAATCCTACAGAAACTCCAACTATCATTGAAGATATAATCGATCTAGCAGTACCTGCTTGAGCCCAACTTTTAGAATCATCAATCTTAGTATTGAAAATTAAAACATTACTCTTGTACCGTACATTAACATATCTATGTATTTTATACGATAAAGAATCGAATGATCCTGTTATATGAATTATTGGATAATTTAAAACAATTTTTACTTCTTTCGGAACAATAATAGGTAATTTTGCAATTCTAGACATACATATACTACTCCAATTAAGCTACATAACAAATTATTTCACCACCTAATCCTATTTTACGGGCATTTTTATCTGTCATAACTCCTTTAGAAGTAGATAGAATAGAAATTCCAAAACCATCCATAACTCTAGGAATGAATTGTTTCTTTTTATATATTCTAAAACTAGGACGACTTGCTCGTTCTATTTTTTCTATAACAGCATTACCCTGAAAATATTTTAAAAGTATTTCTAAAAAAAATATTTTTTTATTTTTTTTTACCATAACATCTAAAATATATCCTTCTTCTTTTAATACTTTACTAATTGCTAATTTAATATTTGAAAAACTGACCATTACTGAAATTTTATTAGAAGCCTGACTGTTTCGTATACGAGTTAACATATCTGAAATAGGATCTTGCATGCTCAATTAAATTTTCTCCTTTTAAATCTTTCTACTATATATATATACTTAACTAATCAATATAAATATTAGAAATGTTATTCTTTTTATACTACATATAGCTACCAACTAGCTTTTCTTAAACCTGGTATTTCTCCTCTCATAGCAGATTCTCGTACTTTCATCCTACTTAATCCAAATTTTCTTAAATAAGCATGAGGTCTTCCTGTTTGACGACATCTATTCCTTTGTCTACAAATACTCGAATCTCTTGGTAATGATTGTAATTTTAAAACAGCATTAAAACGTACTTCTTCTTTTAAATTAGAATTCAAAATAATAGACTTTAATTTCTTTCTTACGTTTAAAAATTTTTTAGCCAAATAAATACGTTTAACTTCTCTAGCCTTCATTGATTGTTTAGCCATAATATTAGATAATTCCTATCTTTAATTTCGAAATGGAAAATTGAACGCAGATAATAATTCATATCCTTCAGCACTTGATAAAGAAGTAGTTGCAACAGTAACGTTTAAACCTCTTATTTTATCTATTTTATCATAATTAATTTCTGGGAAAATAATTTGTTCTTTTATTCCAAAATTATAATTTCCCTGTCCATCAAAAGAAGAACGTGGAAATCCTCTAAAATCGCGAATTCTAGGTATAGCTATTGCTATTAAACGATGAAAAAAATCCCACTTTCTTTTTCCTCTTAAAGTAACCTTACATCCTATAGGATACCCCTTTCGAATTTTAAATCCAGCTACTGATTTTCGAACTTTAGTAATTAATGGTTTTTGACCTGAAATTAACGATAAATCTGATACAGCATTATTTAATATTTTTTTATCTGATATAGCTGTTCCAACACCCATGTTTAAAACAATTTTTTCTATCCTAGGAACTTGCATTATAGAACTATAATTAAATTTAACCATAAGTTTCTTTACAACAACACTATTAAAATAATTATATAATATAGACATATAAATAGTCCTTTTTTTCTTTTTATATAAGCATTTCATTACTGGACTTAAAAAATCTAATTTTTTTTCCTGATTGAAATTTAAACCCTATTTTTTCTGATTTTCCAGTTTTTGTATTTAAAATACCTACATTAGAAATATGAATATAAGCCTCTTGCTTTATAATTCCCCCGCTTTTATTTTGAGAAGGAACCGACTTTTGATGTTTAGTTACTATATTAACTCCTTGTACTATGACCTTATTTCTATCTGATCTTATTTCAATAACTTTTCCAATTTTTCCTTTATCTCTTCCTGATAAAATCATTACTGTATCATTTTTGCGAATTTTGGCTGCCATAACTTTACCTCTATATTACTTCTGAAGCTAAAGAAACAATTTTCATAAATTTTTCGTTACGTAATTCTCTAGTAACAGGACCAAAAATTCTAGTTCCAACTAATTGTTCATTAATATTATTTAACAAAACACAAGAATTTCTATCAAATCTAATTAACGAACCATCAGATCTCCTGATACCTTTCCTTGTTCTTATTACTACAGCTTTAAGAACATCTCCTTTTTTTACTTTTCCTCTTGGGATCGCTTCTTTGATAGCTATTTTAATGATGTCTCCAATGTTTGCATATCTTCTTTTCGAACCACCTAACACTTTTATGCAAACTGCTAATTTAGCACCTGAGTTATCAGCTACATTAAGAACAGTTTCTACTTGTATCATTTTAAATATTATCTCTTTTTATATTCACAAAACTGTAAAATATAGCTATATTATTCGTATAAAACTTATATGAACATTTAATGATATTAAACTACATACTTATTTTTATATATAATAATACTATATTGAATTTTAATTAAATTAAATAACTATTTTCTTAACTATACGTACTAATTTCCATGATTTAGTCTTAGAAATAGGACGGCACTCTTGTACTTTTACAATATCTCCTACAGAACATTCATTGTTTTCATCATGAATATGTAATTTAGTAGTACGTTTTATGAATTTTTTATATAAATTGTGTTTTACTAACTTTTCTATTATTACTGTAGCTGACTTATACATTTTATTGCTACTTATTTTTCCTTGTAATATATTTTTTTTTTTAACCATTATCTTTATGCCTTTTTTCCATAAAAATAGTTTTAGTTCTAGAAATTTGCTTTCTAATTTTTTTTAATAAATGAGTCTGTTTTAATTTTCCTGACGACAATTGCATTTTTAAATTAAACTGTTCTCTGTAAAAAATCATTAACTGTTCATAAATTTCACTTTTTTTTAAAGAACGTAATTTATCTATTAACATGTACAATCTCTCGTTTATTAACAAATATAGTTTTTATAGGCAATTTTGATGATGCTAATTTAAATGCTTTTCTAGATATTTCTTCAGAAATTCCTGAAATCTCGTATAAAATTTTTCCAGGTTGAACTAATGCAACCCAATATTCAACATTACCTTTTCCTTTTCCCATTCTAACTTCTAATGGTTTTTGAGTAATAGGCTTATCTGGAAAAACACGGATCCATACTTTTCCCTGTCTTTTTATAAACCGAGAAATAGTTCTTCTAGCTGATTCAATTTGTTTTGCTGTCAGTCGTCCTCGATCTACTGCCTTTAAACCAAACATTCCAAAACTAATCTCATCTCCTACTACTATACCTCGATTACGTCCTTTATGCATTTTTCGAAACTTAGTACGTTTTGGTTGCATCATAATAAATTTTTATCCTTTATCTTCTATTCTTTTTTTTCTTTCTGGAAAGTAAAGTAGGTTTTTCTAATTTATCTAACTCTTCAACTGAAGACATTCCTCCTAATATCTCTCCTTTAAAAATCCATACTTTAACACCAACTATTCCATATGTAGTTTTAGCTATCGAAGAATTATATTCTATATTAGCCCTTAAAGTATGCAATGGAACTCTACCTTCTCTATACCATTCTGTTCTAGCTATTTCAGCTCCTCCCAACCTTCCACTTACTTCTACTTTTATTCCTTTTGCTCCTTGTCTCATAGAATTTTGGACAGCTCTTTTCATGGCACGACGAAACATAACTCTTCTCTCTAATTGAGAGACAATATTATCTGATACTAATTTTGCATCTAGTTCAGGTTTTTTTATTTCTGCAATATTTATTTGTGCAGGAATACCAGTAATATTTAAAATTTCTGATCTTAATTTTTCTATATCTTCGCCTTTCTTTCCTATGACTATCCCCGGCCTAGCTGAATAGATTGTAATTCTTATACTCTTAGATAACCTTTCTATTACTATTTTTGATACTGATGCTTTTAATAGTTTTTTATTTAAAAATTCTCGTACGACAAAATCGCTATGCAAATTATTCGCAAAATTTTTACTATTAGAAAACCAGATTGAATTCCATTTTTTAACAATTCCTAACCTCATTCCATTAGGATGAACTTTTTGTCCCATATTATATTACTCCAAAAACTTAAGTGTCAGAAACAACTACTGTTATATGACTTGTTCGCTTTAAAATACGATCTGAACGTCCCTTAGCTCTCGGCATCATACGTTTCATTGTAGGTCCTTCATCTGCAAATATTTTTATGATTTTCAGTTTTTTTGAATCACAACTATTATTATGTTCGGCATTTGCAATAGCAGATTGAAGAGTCATTCTAACAAAATGAGCAGCTTTTTTTTTTAAAAAGTTTAATATATTCATAGCTACTAAAACATTTTTTCCCCGTATTAAATCAGCAATTAATCGCACTTTTTGAGCTGAAGAACGAGCTTTACAATATTTTGCTAAAATTTCCATTGTTATACCTTTAATTAACTCTTAGATGTTTTTTTTACTTTTTTATCTGAAGTATGTCCTCTATAAGTTCTTGTTGCAGAGAACTCACCAAGCTTATGCCCTACCATTTCTTCAGTAATAAACACTGGAATATGTTTTTTTCCATTATGAACAGATATTGTTAATCCAATCATATTCGGAAATATAGTAGAACGCCGAGACCAAGTTCGTAATGGTTTTTTATCTTTGTTTTTAATTATTTTTTTTACTTTGTTAAATAAATGTGAATCTATAAAAGGCCCTTTTTTTAAAGAACGTGGCATATGCAACTACCTTATAAATAATTATCGAGTTCTACGACGTAAAATAAATTTATCAGTTCTTTTATTTCTACGAGTTTTTTTTCCTTTAGTTTGATAACCTGAAGGAGAAACCGGATGTTTACCAAAATTCCTACCTTCACCACCTCCATGAGGGTGATCGACTGGATTCATGGCTGTTCCCCTGACAGTAGGTCTAACTCCTCTCCAACGAGAGGCACCTGCTTTTCCCAAAATTTTCAACATATTTTCAGAATTTCCCACTTCTCCTATTGTTGCCCTACATTTAATTTCAACTTTTCTCATTTCTCCAGATCGCAATCTTAATGAAGCATAATTTTCTTCTATTGAAATTAACTGAGCGTAATTTCCTGCTGATCTAGCTATTTGACCTCCTTTTCCAGGCTTCATTTCTATATTATGAATAAGACAACCTATAGGTATATTTTTTATAGGAAGAGCATTACCAACATTAATATCTGATTTTGGACCAGAAACTACTGTATCTCCAATATTAATATTTTTTGGAGCAATGATATAGCTTCTTGTTCCATCTCTATATAAAATTAATGCTATATTAGCCGACCTATTAGGATCATGCTCTATTCTTTCTACAACTGCCAAAACATTATCTTTTTTTCTTTTAAAATCTATTATTCTATACCTTTTTTTATGACCTCCTCCAATATGACGAGTAGTTATTCGACCATTATTATTTCTACCTCCTGTCTTAACCATTTTTTTTAATAAAAGAGAATGAGCTTTTCCTTTATATAAATTAGGAGTGACGATTTTTACAGCATGTCTACGTCCTGGAGATGTTGGTTTATATTTGACAACTGTCATTTTTTTTCCTTTAGTATAACTATTTATTTTCTAGAATCAATTAAATCTAATTTTTGTCCTTTTTTTATAGTTACAAAAGCTTTTTTCCATTTTTTTCTAAATCCTATTTTTTGTCCCTGTCCTTTTTTTTTGCTTTTTACTACTAATGTATTGACTTTATCTACTTTCACAGAAAACAATCTTTCTACAGATTTTTTAATTTCATATTTTTTTGAAGAATATGCTACTTTTAATACTATGGTGTTTTTTTTTTCTACAGAAGTAGTTGATTTTTCAGAAATATGACGAGATAGAATTACATTTAATAAACGTTCTTCCATAATCATACCAGCATATCCTCAATTTTTTTTACTGCTTTTAAAGTAATCACTGTTTTATCAAATTTTATCAAACTATATGGATCAATATAAGAAGCTTCTCGAACTTCTATTCTCTTGACATTTCTAGAAGCTAATATTAAATTATCTTCTATTTTGTTTGTAACAATTAGTACTTTATTTAAAGATAGTTTTTTTGTTAATGATATAAATTTTATTTTTTCTAATAATAATTTAGTTTTTGGATATTCTAAAGAAAAATCTTTTAAAACTATAAATCTTTTTTGCCTGATTAATTCAGATAATATACTTTTTAACGCTCCTTTATACATTTTTTTGTTAATCTTTTTCGAATAATCTTTATTACAAGATGCAAAAGTCACTCCTCCAGAACGCCAAAGTGGACTTCTTATGGAACCCGCTCTTGCTCTTCCAGTACCTTTTTGTCTCCATGGTTTTTTTCCTGAACCAGAAACTAAAGCTCTACTTTTCTGAGATTTTGTTCCTTGTCTAGCATAAGAAGTATATGCTACTATTACTTGATGAACTAAAGATTCATTAAAATCACAACCAAAAACAGATCTAGATACAGGGACTAATTCCTGTATATCTTGAAGTACTAAATCCATATCTAAATCCCTCATCCCTTAATAGCCGGTTTAACAATAATATTACTATTTTTTGGACCAGGAATAGATCCTTTAATAAGTAATAAACTATTATCTGCATCAACTTCTATTATTTTTAAATTTTGAATAGTAGTTCTACTGTTTCCTAAATGACCAGACATTTTTTTTCCTTTAAATACTCTTCCAGGAGTTTGGTTTTGTCCAATAGATCCAGGTACTCTATGTGATAAGGAGTTTCCATGAGTAGCATCTTGCATTTTAAAATTCCATCTTTTAATAGTACCACTAAATCCTTTTCCTTTTGAAAATCCAGTAATATCTACTTTACTAATATTTAAAAATATGTCTATAGTCAAAATCTGGCCAATCTTAAACTCTGTTATATTTTTAACTCTAAACTCCCATAAACCTATTCCTGCTGATACTTTATTTTTCATAAAGTGTCCTATTGCAGGTTTTTTTAATCTATTATTTTTTATTTTACCCGTAGTTACTTGAATAGCATCATATAAATCTTTTTCTTTTCTCTTTATCTGTGTAACTCTATTATTATTGACTTTAACTACAGTAATAGGAATAACTAAACCTTCTTTAGTAAAAAATCTAGTCATTCCAATTTTTTTTCCTACTAAACCCATCATTTTTAGTACCTCTAAATCACATTAAGATACCTTAACTTAAGCTAATTTGAACATCTACACCTGCAGCTAAATCTAACCGCATCAACGCATCTACAGTTTTTTCAGTAGGTTCAACGATATCAATTAATCTTTTATGTGTTCTAATTTCGTACTGATCACGAGCATCCTTATTAACATGCGGAGATACTAAAATAGTAAATCTTTCTTTTCTTGTTGGTAAAGGAATAGGACCTCGAACCTGAGCTCCTGTTCTTTTAGCTGTTTCTACTATCTCAGCCGTAGATTGATCAATTAAACGATGATCAAAAGCTTTAAGACGAATACGAATTCTTTGGTTCTGCATAGCATCAGAACTCCATTATATACAAACTATAAATTTACTCCATATACATGAAAATGCATGTTATGTGGTGTAATCGTTTTGACATAAATCCTTTATTAGGAATTTTTAAAATAAATTTTAATATTTTTTATATATATATTTCTATAATTCAACTCCTATAAAGAATGTTATGATTTTTAATTAAAATTAATAGTATTTTAACATATTAACAATAAAAAAAAAACGTATAAATTATTATTCAGATATGTAAATATCTTACCAGACAAACGAATCTATATATATATAAATAAAACCTGCTGAAAATACTATTTCTATATTTTAAAAACTTAACAGTTCTATATTTAATTGATTTTTTTTATTTAAAAAATATTTCATTTAAAATGAGAAAAGAGCATAAAAAACTACTCCTTTCCCTATCTTCATTGTTTATATTAATAAATAAACATATAATAATATATTATTGTTATTTTTTAAAATTAACTCATTACTTTAGAAACTACTCCAGCACCCACAGTTTTTCCTCCTTCTCTTATAGCAAAACGTAACCCTTCTTCCATAGCAATTGGATGAATTAAAGTAACTACCATTTCTACATTATCTCCAGGCATTACCATTTCTACTGAACCTAAAAGTTCAATCGAACCAGTTACATCAGTTGTTCTAAAATAAAATTGAGGTCTATATCCTTTTAAAAAAGCTGTATGCCTTCCCCCTTCATCTTTGGATAATACATAAACTTTAGCAGTAAATTTAACATGAGGTAAAATAGAACCAGGTTTTGATAAAATTTGACCACGTTCTATTTCTTCTCGCTTTGTACCTCTTAACAATACACCTACATTTTCTCCTGCTCTACCTTCATCTAATAATTTTCTAAACATCTCGACACCAGTACAAATTGTTTTACTCGTTGGTTTAATACCAACTATTTCTACTTCATCTCCAATTTTAATAATACCTCTTTCTACTCTTCCAGTAACAACAGTTCCTCTTCCAGAAATAGAGAAAACATCTTCTATCGGTAATAAAAAAGGTTGTTCAATAGCACGCTTCGGCTCTGGAATGTATGAATCTAAAAAATTTGTTAATTCAACAATTTTCTCTTCCCATTCTGCATCTCCTTCTAATGCTTTTAAAGCAGACCCTCTAATTATAGGAGTACTATCTCCTGGAAAATCATATTGTGTTAACAAATCTCTAACTTCCATTTCTACTAATTCTAATAATTCTTCATCATCTACCATATCACACTTATTTAAAAAAACTAATATATACGGAACTCCTACTTGACGTCCTAACAAAATATGTTCTCTAGTTTGAGGCATAGGTCCATCTGTAGCTGCTACTACTAAAATCGCACCATCCATTTGTGCTGCTCCAGTAATCATATTTTTTATATAATCAGCATGACCAGGACAATCTACATGAGCATAGTGACGCTTTTCAGTATCGTACTCTACATGAGAAGTATTAATAGTAATACCTCTAGCTTTTTCTTCAGGTGCATTATCTATTTGATCAAAAGCACGTGCTGTACCACCATACTTTTTAGATAAAACTGTAGTAATAGCAGCCGTTAACGTAGTCTTACCATGATCTACATGACCGATAGTACCTACATTTATATGCGGTTTAGAACGTTCAAACTTTTCTTTAGCCACTCTCTATATTCCTCATATGTTTATTTATATTTAATAAATTACTATTATTTTTTTCTATTATCTAAAATAGAAGAAATTGTAGATTTTGAAGCTTCTGTATACTTCAAAAATTCCATAGAATAAACAGCTCTTCCTTGTGTTTGAGAACGCAAATCAGTTGCATATCCAAACATTTCCGATAAAGGCACTTGAGCTGTAATAAACTTAGCAGACATTACATCTTTCATCTTTTCTATATGTCCTCTTCTTCTATTTAAATCTCCTATAACATCTCCCATATACTTTTCAGGAGTCTCTATTTCAACTTTCATAATTGGTTCTAACAAAATCGGATTAGCTAAATTAAAAGCTTTTTTAAATGCGAAAGAAGCTGCTAATTTAAAAGCAATTTCTGAAGAATCTACATCATGGTATGAGCCAAAATGCAATCGAACTCCAATTCCAACTACCGGATATCCAACTAAAGGACCTGATTTTAACTGTTCTTGAATACCTTTATCAATAGCTGAAATATATTCTCCTGGAATTACTCCTCCTTTAATATCATTAATAAACGTATAGTTTTCATCACTATCTTTTAATGGAAACAAATCAATAACTACATGACCATATTGTCCTCTTCCTCCAGATTGCTTTATATGTTTTCCTTCTACATCATTTACTCTTATTTTAATAGCTTCACGATATGCAACTTGAGGTTTTCCTATATTAGCATCTACATTAAATTCACGTTTCATACGATCTACAATAATTTCTAAATGTAATTCTCCCATTCCAGATATAATGGTTTGATTAGATTCGATATCAACATGTACTCGAAATGAAGGATCTTCTTTCGCAAGACGAGCTAATGCAGCACCCATTCTTTCTTGATCAGATTTTGTCTTAGGCTCAACAGCAATAGATATTACTGGTTCTGGAAACTCCATTTTTTCTAAAATAACAGGATTACCTGGATCACATAAAGTATCACCCGTAGTAACATTTTTTAAACCTATTGCAGCAGCGATATCTCCAGCATATACTTCTTTTATTTCTTCTCTCTTGTTTGCATGCATTTGAACAATACGTCCTAATCGTTCTTTTTGTTCTTTAACAGAATTAAAGACAGTATCTCCAGAACGAACAAAACCAGAATAAACTCGGAAAAACGTTAAATTTCCAACAAACGGATCATTTGCTATTTTAAAAGCTAAAGCTGAAAAAGATTGTCTGTCTAAATAATCACTATGATCAAAAATTATATTATTTTGAGTAGTATTTTTATCACTAATTTTTAATTTTTTTTCTAAATTAACAACATCTAAAGGAGAAGGTAAGTATTCTACAATAGCATCTAATAAAGCTTGTACACCTTTATTTTTAAAAGCAGAACCACAAGTCACTAACATTATTTCATTTTTTAGTGCTCTTTTTCTTAAACAAGTTTTTATTTCTTTTTCAGATATATATTGATTATTTAAATATTTATTCATTAAAATTTCATCTTCTTCTACTGCTGCTTCGATCATATGCTGCCTCCATTCTTCAGCAATAACTTCCATATCTACAGGTATATCTTCATATTTAAAAGTAATACCTTGATCTTCTTCATTCCAACGAATAGCTTTCATTTTTATTAAATCAATTAATCCTGTAAAATTTTCTTCTTTTCCAATAGAAAGTTGAAGTGGAACTGGATTAGCACCTAATCGAACTTTAATTTGTTCTACTACTTTTAAAAAATCAGCTCCCATTCTATCCATCTTATTAACAAAAGCAATACGTGGAACTTTATATTTATTAGCCTGCCTCCATACTGTTTCAGATTGAGGTTGAACTCCTCCTACTGCACAATATACCATTACTACCCCATCTAGTACTCTCATTGACCTTTCTACTTCTATAGTAAAATCAACGTGTCCTGGTGTATCAATAATATTTATTCTATGTGATTTAAACTGATTAGCCATTCCAGACCAAAACGTTGTAGTTGCCGCAGATGTAATTGTAATTCCCCTTTCTTGCTCTTGTTCCATCCAATCCATGGTAGCCGCTCCATCGTGAACTTCTCCTATTTTATGATTTATTCCTGTATAAAATAAAATCCGTTCTGTAGTTGTAGTTTTTCCAGCATCAATATGAGCGCTAATTCCAATGTTACGATAATGTATAATAGGTGTTATACGAGCCATTATTTCTTTTGCCTTATTGAATTAATAATTATACCAATACTAAATTGCAAATTTATTTTTACTTAGTAAAATACTGTAGAATATATATATTTTATTTTACCAACGGTAATGTGCAAATGCTTTATTTGCTTCTGCCATTTTATGTACTTCTTCTCGTTTTCTCACTGCAGCTCCTTTATTATCTATAGCATCAAGCAATTCATGAAATAAACGTAACGTCATAGATTTATCTTTTCTTTTTCTAGCTGATGAAATTATCCATCTCATAGCTAAAGCGTTACGCCTTACTAAACGAACTTCGACTGGAACTTGATAAGTAGAACCACCTACTCTACGTGATTTAACTTCTACTACTGGTCGAACATTTTCAAAAGCAATTTCAATGGCATCAATTTCTTTTTTTCCAATTTTTTTAGATAATTTATCTAACGCACTATAAACAATACATTCTGCAATAGATTTCTTTCCATTTACCATTAATATATTGATAAATTTAGCTAATAATTCAGAAGAAAACTTCGGGTCAGGTAAAATTTTTCGATTATTTACTACTCTTCTTCTTGGCATATAATTCTCCTATTTTAAAAAATATTTATTCAAACTTATTAAAATAAATATAGATATATATATTATAAATAATAAATTTAAGATTTACTTTTTTTTACTCCATATTTTGATCTACTAGTCTTTCTTTCCTTTACTCCAGCACAATCTAAAGATCCTCTTACTACATGATATCTTACTCCGGGTAAATCTTTTACTCTTCCTCCTCTTATTAATATTACAGAATGTTCTTGTAAATTATGCCCTTCTCCACCTATATATGCAGTAACTTCAAATCCATTCGTTAAACGAACCCTGCAAACTTTTCTTAATGCTGAATTAGGTTTTTTAGGAGTAGTCGTATATACTCTAATACATACGCCTCTTTTTTGAGGACAGCTATTTAATGCTGGAACATTACTTTTAATACTTTTATACAATCTCGACTTACGCACTAATTGATTAATAGTAGACATAATTTTTCCTGATAGTTTTAATTTTGATGTAAAGTATATTACATTTTTTAAAAATTTATATTGTAAACATCTAAATACAAACAAAAATACTAATTTACCAATTTATTTGTGTTTTATGTTTAAATGTAAGTTGTACAAACTGTTTATAGTTTATAACTTTAAATCCAGAATTAATATTTTTTAAACCCCGTGCTTCTAAATCTTCTTTTAAAACATGTATGATATGTATATATCTTTTATAATTCAAAAAAAAATCTTTATCTACTGCAAAAACAACTCCATCTTGCAACATAACAATGTCATCATTTAAATCTATCATTAAAAACATAGTATCTAAATCAATAGAATATGGAGACTTCATCAATGTATGCAACAAACCTATTACCTCTAAAAATTTATAATACAATCAAAACTATTTAACTTTTTTTTAAAAGATAAATTATTTAATATTTTTATATTAACTAAAAAATCATCAAAAAAAAATATCCCTCGTTTATTAACAGATCCTAAATGTAAATAGCACTTTTTTTCGCAATAAATCGAAAAAATACGAAATGCATTAGTATATTTATGAAAAAAAATTTTTTTAGAATTTTGCCATTTTAATAATTGTAGAACTCCATCATTTATAAAAAAAAAACCTATTTCATTAGTAAACGAAGATAATGCTAGAGCAGCATTTAAACCTTCTTGACTATTCGAAGTTCCATATGGAAGATGAGAAAAAACAAAAGCTATACTATTCATTATTCATATAAATATATTTTAATTAACTAATTAATATAATTTAAAATTGCATAAAACGATTAGATTTTTTAACTGATTTTAAAAATCTACTGAATCCTACAATAGAAAATGCTTTAGAAATATTTTTTTTATTTTTTTCTTTACCTAAATCAGCATTTTTTGTTACCACTCCGCGCTGTATTAATGAATTTATACATAAATATAATTTCACATTATGTAAATCATGTATTTTTTTCCATTCTTCTTCTATATTTATATAATGTACATTTTTCATGTTACTAGTAGTAACTCCATTAAAAATACCATCACCGTAAAAAAATACACTGTATATACTATGTCCTAAATTAAGAACAGTTCTAGAAAAAATAAATGAACTAATTGAATTTTGCGAACTATATATTGAAGAAGTTACCATTACTGTATAAATATATTTCATTTTAAAAAGATCAAATTGATTTAATATAAAATTATTATATATAACTTAAATTTATGTAACTTTAAGATAAAGTATTAATAATTTGTGATTATATAAACAATAAATATATGTACTAATTGTTTAATATTGAAAAATTAAGTATTTTTTTTAAAGTAGTGATTTGTTACTAAATGAACGATTGCATCTAATAATTCATTTTATAGTTCTAACAAATTAAATGAAATTAATCTAGCATTTTTTTAAAATAACTAACTAAAAAAATAAATTAAAATAAATAATAGAACATTACAATTTAAGTAAATTAGTTTCAACTATTCTAAATCGCTTATTTATTCTATACTGCTAAACATTTTATTTAAATGAAATATCTATATTTAAATTATCTTTAAAAAGATTTATTAAACAAAAATACTTTTTTTTATTAAGATAAATTAATTCATATTTAACTAGTAAAAAAAACCAAAAATTTTTATATGTGTCACTTTTAAACTAAATGTAGATTCTTAATATAACATTTTCTCATATATAAATATTATCTATACAATAAAAGAATATAATATTGTTTTATATTAATAATTATCAACAATAACATTATTAGTATAAATGTATTATCATTTTAATTTCTTATTTTTAAAATTATAAAAATAATTATTATTATAATAATAATACTTACCATTACTGAACGTATATTTAATCTAATTAATATTAGAAAAACTATTAATTGAATACTAAAATTTTTATCAAACGTTAGTTTTAAACGAAAAAAAATATAGTTTGTATAACAATAAACATTAGTGCTTTATATATATCTGTTTTACAATTAAATCTATTAATATAAAATGTTTATCATCCTTTTAAATAATATTTTTAACGATTCAATATAAATTTAAATGCAAAATCGAAACATTCTCTAATATAAAATTAGAAGTCAACGTTAAAATAACTATATAAACGATATATATTTCCATTTATAAAAAACCATTTATCTAGTTATAGATACTTCTTAATCAAAACTATTGATATATAGTAACATCATAACTAGTTGTAATAATTATAATATTATTAATAATAAAACAATAATTCTTTATTATTTTAAATAATATACAAAATATCATTTTTAATGATTTTTAACATCAACTTAATATTTAAAAAAAAAATAATTCTAATATACAAACATCACTATTGTAGTAAAAAAATATAAATATATAGCAAAAAATACTATTTGAAAAAAATAATACATTAAATTATAAAACGGGAATAATTTTTACCGTTCTGTATTTTACGTCTTTTGTTATAAAGTAATATTTTAATAAAACTATTATCCGTCTTATCCTTTATAAGATATTTAAAAAATAAAATTTACAATAAAAAATATTTGCAAAATTACGCCTTATTTTTAATAAATAATAAACTATACTTTTAAAATCAAGTAAAAACATTATGACACATGAAAAACAACTATACTTTCTATTATTAAGTTATTTTCTTAAGCACTTTATTTGTTAAACAAAAAAATACGTTTATTTTCTTTTATTATTGTTTTTTGTATTATGCTTTTTTTAAAAAACAATATACTATTTTGTATTTTCCTCAACTAACACTCTACTATTTATTATTTATATAATCTATTTATAATAAAAATTATTGTTAAATAATAAAACATAATTTACTTCTAACGTTTTTAATAACAAATAATCCTATATTATTGTACAATACATACACATACATATATATATTCTACAATTTTAAAATTAAATTATAATTCTTTTTTTTCTTAAGTACTGCGAAGTTTTAAATTATCATCAACAGGAAAATTCTAATTCTCATAATTTTTTTTTAAAATTGATTACACATTCTTTTTTATGAATAATAATAAAGGAACAATGATGAATTATAACCGTGTTGGTTTAACTTGGATTAGTTTTTTATCATATGCTTTTACTGGAGCATTAGTGACTGTTACTGGAATAGTCATGGGTAATATAGCAAAAGATTTTAAACTGTCTTTAGTAGATATGAGCAATTCTTTCACTTACTTAAATTCAGGAATTTTAACTGCTATGTTTATAAATAACTGGTGTGTTAAAATTATTTCTTTAAAAAAACAAATTTTTTTTAGTTTTGCATTGGCTGTATTATCTATTTTTGGACTATCGTTTTTTCATAGTATAACTATTTTTTCTTGTAGTATGTTCATATTGGGTAGTGTTAGCGGTCTTACTATGTCTATAGGAACGTTTATAATTGCTAATTTATATCACGGTACAAAACGTGCTACTTTTCTCCTACTAACTGATTCTTTTTTTAGCATGGCAGGTATTTTCTTTCCATTTATTACTGGATTTTTATTAGCAAAAAACGTTCCTTGGAACTGGATTTACATCCTAATAGGAATAATAGATTTATTTATTTTTTTTATTGCAATAAGTGTTCAATTTCCTCTTATTAAAGAAGAAAAAACAGAAATACACTCAAAACTATCAAAAAATGGAACAATTAGTGTAATTCTACTTGCTATATCTGCTTTTTTTTATATCTTAGGACAACTAGGATTTATTTCTTGGGTTCCTCAATTTGTTATGCAAAATATGCATGCAAATATCAACTACTCTAGCCAATTAGTAAGTAACTTTTGGATGGCTTATATGGTAGGAATGTGGTTTTTTACCGTTGTATTAACTTTATTCGACTTACAAAAAATAGTTATATTTTTGACTAGTACTTCTACTGTACTAATGTATATTTTTATTCATAGCAATAATATTCATTATCTACCATGGATCATTTCTATGTTAGGATTTTTTTCAAGCGCTATATATACAATAATTATTACTTTAGCTTCGTTGCAAAAAAAAATAGCTTCCCCAAAAATTGTCAACTTTATTTTAACATCTGGAACCATTGGAACACTTCTAACTTTTGTTTTCACAGGACCTATCGTAGCTGCAGGTGGAGTTAATTCTGCATTAAATACTGCTAATTTTTTATATTTAATAGTATGTTTTTTACATATAATCATAATCTATTTTTCCCAACATAAAAAATATTTATTAAGAAAAATATAAATATACTTTATTCTTTACATTGTACACTACAAGAACATAATATTTATTGTTATATACTAACTTATTCAGTAAACTTTTAAACTATAATATATATATTTATATATTTTATATTTAAAAGTTTAATTCTAAAACACAAAGTATATTTACTTTATGCATAATCAATTAAACAATTGAAATGTTTATCAAAAAACAATATGTATTACTTTTTTTTAATTTAATACACTAAATAATCTTTTAATTGTTTCTTTTGCTCTTTTTTTAGCTTTCGTAGCTCCTCGAAATAAAATATCTTTTAAATACTCTTCATCTTTTCTATATAAAAAATATTTTTCTTGTATAGGTAATAATTTATTTTTAACTGTTTGACAAATCATTAATTTTAAATCTAAATATGTCTTATTTAAAAAAAATTTTTCTAATTCTATAATAGGTATATTTTTTAAAGCAGAAAGTATTTCTAAAAGATTAGAAACCCCTGGTTTTTTTTGTTTATTAAAAGATATATTTGCTGGATTTTCAGAATCTGTTACTGCTTTTGCAAATTTTTTATTTATTAACTCTATATTATCTAACATAAATATACTACTATTTCTATTAAAGTCTGATTTAGACATCTTTTTTGTCGGATCTAATAAGGACTTTATTCTAGATCCTGATTTAGTGATAACTACACTAGGTATAGTAAATATTTCTTTACTGTAAATTCCATTTACTCTACGAGCTATTTTTTTTGTTAACTCTATATGTTGTTTCTGATCTTCCCCAACTAATACTTTATCAACATCATATAGTAATATATCTGAAGCCATGAGTATCGGATAAGTTAATAATCCCGAATTTATACTAGCGTTCTCATTCTTAGACTTCACTTTAAATTGAGTCATTCTAAATAACTCACCAAGATTTGTATAACAATTTAATATCCAATTTAATTGCGTATGTTCAAGCACTTGAGATTGAAGAAATACAATACTTTCATTTGGATCTACTCCGCATGCTAAATATAAAGCTAAAGTATCTAATATAGTTTTTATATTTTCATTTTTGTTTTTTTTTTTATAAATTTTTTTTTTCGCCGTCATAGCATGCAGGTCAGCAATACAATATATACAATCATAACTATCTTGCATTTCTTTCCAATGACATAATACTCCTAAATAATTAGCAATAGTTAATAATCCAGAGGGTTGAACAGCGCTAAATAAAATTTTTTTTTTTTATATTTATTTTTCATGTTTTATTCACAATTAAAATTTTTATTCATTTATCTAAATAAGCTATTGTTTATGAACAATAATTTCTTATTTATTACTATTAATGTTAATATTTAATATATTAATTATAATATAATTTATCTACTAGTAATTTATTAATACTTAATTATCAAATATTATTTGCTTGTTCACGTAATTTTTTTAATATAGAGAAATAATTTTTACTTTTAAATATTGTAGAACCAACAATAAAAACATCAGTACCTGCTTGTGAAATATCTGCAATATTTTTTAAATTCACACCGCCATCAATATGTAATAATATTTTTAATTTACTATTTGTAATTATCGACCGAACTTTTCTTATTTTACTCAATGTTGAAGATATAAACGATTGTCCTCCAAATCCTGGATTAACTCCCATTATTACAATATGATCGACTTTCTCTATAACATGCTCTAAACAACACAGAGAAGTTGCAGGATTAAAAACTAAACCAGTCTGACATCCATAATCTTTTATTATATTTAATGTTTTATCTATGTGATCACTGCATTCTGGATGAAAAAAAATTGAATCTGCTCCTGCTTTTAAAAAATCATAAATTAAATTTTCTAATGGTTTTGCCATTAAATGTACATCAATACGTGAAGTAATGTTAGATTTTCGTAAAGATTTTAAAACCATGGACCCAAAAGTCAAATTAGGAACATAATGGTTATCCATTACATCAAAATGGATTAAATCTGCTCCAGAAGACATTACTTCTCTAATTTCTTTTTCTAAATTTGAAAAATCTGCAGATAAAATTGATGGAGCTAATAATATTTTTTTCATATCTTTATTCCATATTTACAATGCCATCATAAAAAATAATTCTAATTAATTAAAATAATTTGTATGTTTTAAACATATTACACATAAATACATGTTTTTCATGTTTTTAAATATATTTTTATAAAAATTACAATTATTTACACCATAACACTTCTGATAGATTTTAAAATAATATCTGAATCTATATTTGAATAAATATCACACTTCCCTATTTTTTTAGGTAAAATTAATCTAAGAACACCTGAAATTACTTTTTTATCCCTTCGCATATGATTTAAATAAGATTGTGCAGAACTATTTTTAGAAATATTTATAGGTAAACCTATATTTTTTAATAAAGATATAATTCTCAATAATTCTTGTTCTTGAAGAATTCCTAATAAAAAAGAAGTATATGAAGATATTACAATACCTACTGAAACTGCTTGTCCATGAGACCAGAAACCATATCCTAACTCTGTTTCTATAGCATGCCCATAAGTATGTCCTAAATTTAAAAGTGCTCTTAAATTATTTTCTTTTTCATCATTAGATACTATTTTAGCTTTCAATTCACAACACTTTTTTATGCAATATAGAACTGATAATTTATCTAATTTTAACACCAAAGGAAAATTTTTTTCTAACCAAACAAAAAAATATTTATCAAAAATAATAGCATATTTTACTACTTCTGCCATCCCAGATTGTATTTCAAGAAAAGACAAACTACTTAAGAAATCTAAGTTTAAAATTACACTTTTAGGTTGCCAAAATGAACCTATCATATTTTTTCCAAGAATATGATTTACCCCTGTTTTTCCTCCTATAGAAGAATCAATCTGGGACAAAAAAGTAGTAGGTAACTGAATATATCTAATTCCCCTTAAATATATAGATGCTACAAAACCTACAATATCTCCTATTACTCCACCTCCCAATGCAATTAGAATACTATTCCTAGAATATTTATTTTTTAACATAATACTGATAATAAATTCTACCGTTTTTAGTTGTTTAAACTGTTCTCCATCGTCAAGAATGATTTCATCTATATGATTATGCACTGTACTTAAATAGGTAATAACATTATTTTTCCATAATTTAGATATACGTTTATTGGTAACTAACATTACTTTATTTCTTTTTTTTATACAAAAAAAAGATTTATCTATTTTTTCTAATTTAGATCCTATAATTATAGGATAACTACGATTCCCTAAATTTACTCGCAAAATGTCCATAAAATTATTCCCTACGCATGCGTAATAAAATATATGTATATACAGTATTTTTTCGATGATGTACTATTAATAATAGAAAATACTTAAACTAAATTATCTATATATCTAATTATTTCTAACACTAATGTTTTAATTCCTTTATCTTCTGTATATATTACTATATCTTCAATTTCTTCATACAGAGGATTTCGAATATTTTCTAGTTTTTTAAAAATTGATTCGTTTGAATTTTTAATATTTAACAAAGGCCTATTTTTATCTCTCAATGTTCTAATAATTTGTTTTTCAATAGATGTTTTTAAATAAACTACTATACCTCTAGCAGATAATTTATTTCTAACTTTTTTAGATAAAATAGATCCACCTCCAGTAGCTAAAACTATACCTTGTTTTTTTACTAGAGTATTAATAACTTTTTCTTCTCTAATTCTAAATTTTTCTTCTCCTTCCACATCGAATACCCAGCTAATATTTGCTCCAGTACTTTTTTCAATTTCATTATCTGAATCATAAAAATCCATATTTAATCGTCGTGCTAATTGTTTTCCAATGGTACTTTTACCTGCTCCCATAGGTCCAATCAAAAATATATTACGTTTTTCTGCCATATTTTACTATTTTAAACTTAATCATTTTGTTGTGTTATATAAAATCCAGTGTAAATATACTGGTGAGAATAAAGTTAAAAACTATATAATGCACTAAAATTACTATTTTTAATAAAAAATTTATCTTGTTTTATTTTTTTTAATATTAATATTGTTTATTAGTTAAATTCACTATAAATACCTAATTGATTCTAATAAATCATAAAATCATGTAATTAACTAGTTTAAAACTCTTTAATATTCGTAACAATATGTTTTTATACCACAAAAATTTACTATTTATTTCGTCTAGTAGATTTAGAATTATTAAATAAACTATTTATATTCTAGAATGTTAAAAATGTCTATATAATCTATACAAATCTATTTATATTCTAGTTATAAAAATAAAATATTTATTTTTATAAAACAGATAAGAACACTTAATTTTTATTTCACTTATATGCTATATATGTTACTTATTATATATATATACGAATTGTTGCATATTTTTATAAAAAATAATATATACTTATTGCATTAAATAAGGTACATTTAAAATATAAAATTAAAAAAAAGGTGAGATGTCCGAGAGGATTAAGGAGTACGCCTGGAAAGCGTATATACGTCATTTAACGTATCAAGGGTTCGAATCCCTTTCTCACCGCCAGAAAATAAATAAGTATTTCACCTAATATTATTAATAATCATTTTTTTAATTACTAAAATTCAATAGAAGTTATATATTAATATTTTTAACCTACACGATGGAATTCAATGCTATTTCTATCATTTTATTACAACTTTTTTCTCTATCTTTTACACTTAACTTATTATGCGTTATTAAATGATCTGTTACAGTACAAATAGAAACCGCTTTTGCATTAAGTTCTGCTGCAATACTATAAATTCCAGATGTTTCCATTTCTACCGCAAGAATATTATACTGTACTAACATTTTTAATAATTCACTGGTATTAGAATAAAAAGAATCTGTTGTAAAAAAGTTTCCTACCTTAACAGCAGTATTTATTTTTTTAGCACTCAATACTAATGCAGACAACGTGTCATAGTCAGCTATTGCTGAAAAATCATGATTTCCAAAACGTAATCTATTAATTCTAGAATCAGTGCACGCTCCCATTCCAATAACAACATCATTTAAATCAACAGAATTTAATACAGCTCCACAAGTACCAACGCGAATTATTTTTTTTACCCCAAATTCTGAAATTAGTTCTCTTACATATATAACAGAAGAAGGAATTCCCATTCCATGGCTCATCACAGATACTCTCTTATTTTTGAAAAATCCAGTAAACCCTAACATAGATCGTACAGTATTTACTTGTATTGAATTTTTTAAATAATTCTCAGCAATATACTTTGCTCTTAAAGGATCTCCAGGCATAATAACAACTTCAGCAAAATCGCCTTTTTGAGCATCAATATGGGGTGTAGACATAAATTTTCTCCTAAAAATTATACATTTTTTTATAACGATATATAAATAAAATTAAAGCATATTTTTTCCATAATTCATTCTAGTAGTCCCAAAATAAGAAGCTATAGTTTGAGCTATATCTGAAAAAGTTTTTCTAAAACCTAAATATCTAGGAGTAATACTTACATTATATATTAGTATAGGTATATTTTCTCTAGTATGATCAGTCCCAGACCATGTAGGATCACAACCATGATCAGATGTTATAATTAATAAGTCATCCTTTTGTAATAACTTAAGTATTTCAGGTAATCTAGAATCGAATAATTCTAATCCTGAAGCATAACCAGAAACGTCTCTTCTATGACCCCAAGAAGAATCGAAATCAACAAAATTCACAAAAATCATAGAATGTCTTTGATTACGTTCTCGAACTTCTTTTAAAGTACAATTAAATAAGTCATCTATTCCAGTAGCTTTTATTTTTTTTGAAATTCCAACATTAGCATATATATCTGAAATTTTTCCTATAGAAACAACACTTCCATTTTTTTCTTTAATAATTTTTTCCATTATAGTAACAGATGTAGGTTTAACTGAAAAATCACGTCGGTTTCCTGTTCTATGAAAATCGTTTTTATTCTTTCCAAGAAAAGGTCGAGTTATTACTCTAGCAATATTATAGTTTTCTTCATCTAGTATTTTTCGTATATTTTGTCCTAATTTATTTAAATTATTTAGTCCAAATATTTTTTCATGACATGCTATTTGAAATACAGAATCTGCTGAAGTATAAAATATAGGATATTTAGTTTGTATATGTTTTTCTCCTAACACACTTAAAATATCCGTTCCAGAAGCCCTGCAATTTCCTAAACAACCGTGTAAAAAACACTTATCTATAATTTTTTTTAATAACTTTTGAGGAAAACTATTTTTATATTCAATGAAATAATCCCAATTAAAGAGAACAGGTGCACCTGCTATTTCCCAATGTCCGGAAGAAGTATCTTTACCAGAAGATATTTCTTCTGCATAACCATAACTTCCTATTAAATCTAATAAACCATTATTCTCTAATCCTATTACTGGTTTTTTTCTTGATTTTTCAGCTGCTTTTACTATACCTAATTGAACTAGATTAGGAATTTTTAACAGTCCTTTTCTTAACTTACTATTTGCTAACCCTCTAAAACAGTACTCAGCAATATGACCGAAAGTGTCTGATCCATTATCTTTGAATTTATATGAATCTTTTGTAGATCCAATTCCAAAAGAATCAAGTACTATTAAAATTACTCGTTTCATATAAATATAACTCCAAATATATACATATATTATTGTAATGAATTTACATCTACTCTTCTTTATAAAAAACTACTACACTTTATACATAAAACATATAAACTATACAAACTACTTTAATATGTCTTAAAACAACAAATTTTCGGTTTTTAATTCATTTTAATTATAAAATTTAAATAATTTAATTAAACTATAATTTTACTTATATACAACATAGATTATTATTAGTTTAAATAATAAAAATTTTTTATTTGTAAAAAAAATTAGAAAATATAAATAAGTATTTAAAATTCGAATCAATTATTTTTATAAAAAAACATTTTTTTATTTTATAAATAATATGTATATCTTTATTAAAACAAATAATATTTTTTAACATCAAAAATTTATTGTACTAGAAAAAGATATATGTTCCTTATTCAGATCAGATGTAATCTTTAAATTTGCTGCATTAGTAGCTATATAGACTAAATTTTTTTTAAAATCAAAAGCTAAATGTTGAGAGTACTTATTAATGAAATCTTTTAATTTCTTTTTAGATTTACATTTAATCCATCTAATAACAGCTATATTGACATCATTATACGCTATATCAACTTTATACTCTATTCTCAGACGATCAAGTACTACTTCAAATTGCAACGAACCTATAGCACCTAAAAATATAGTATTACTATCCATTTTTCTAAAAACTTGTATAGTACCTTCTTCAGATAACTCAATTAATCCTTTAACTAATTGTTTTTTTTTTAAAGGATTTTTTAACAATACTTTTTTAAAAATTTCTGGAGCAAATAATGGAATTTCTATAAAACTAAAATTTTCCCCTTCAGTAAAAGTATCTCCTATATTTATAGTACCATGATTATGTATTCCAATAACGTCCCCTGGATAAGCAGAATTAACTATTCGCCTTTCTCCTGCTATAAAATACACAGCATCTGATAAGACAAATATCTTTCCTGTACGAATATTTTTTAACTTCATACCTTTATGAAAAATTCCAGACACGATTCTCAAAAAAGCAATTCGATCACGATGCCTTAAATCCATATTTGCTTGAATTTTAAAAACAAAACCTGTTACAAAAGATTCTTTTGGATTAACTATTCGAAGATTAGTTTTTCTAGAACTAGGACTAGGGGCATACTTTACAACATAATCTAACATATAATCAATTCCAAAATTTCCTAAAGCTGTACCGAAAAATACGGGGGTAGATATAGATTTAAGAAATTCTGCAGAATTATGCTTATCATATACGTTTTCTATTAGTTGTAATTCTTCATATATTTCTTCAGCATAATTTTTTTCATATATTTTTTTTAAAGAAAACAAATTAAAAATTTTAATAGAATCACTTAAATTATTTTGACTTTGTTCACTTTTTTTTTTTTTTAAATATGTATGTATTTTTTTATTTTTTAAATTATAAATTCCATAAAAACTAGTTCCGGAACCTATAGGCCAATTTATAGGAATACATTTTATATTTAAATCTGATTCGATTTCGTCTAATAAAGATATGTAATTTTTACAATATCTATCTAATTTATTGATAAATGTTATAATCGGAGTTTTTTTTAGTCTCGTAACTTCTATTAACTTTCTTGTTCTTTCTTCCACTCCTTTGGCAGCATCTATTATCATAATACAAAAATCTACTGCAGTTAAAATACGGTATGTATCTTCAGAAAAATCTTCGTGTCCAGGAGTGTCTAAAAGATTTATTATGCAATCTTTATAAGAAAATTGCATAACTGATGTAGTAACAGAAATGCCTCTTCTTTTTTCTATTTCCATCCAATCAGATCTTGCATATTTACTACTTCCTTTCGCTTTTACTGTTCCAGCCATATGTATAACTTTTCCTAAAAACAACATCTTTTCTGTAACAGTAGTTTTACCTGCATCTGGATGTGAGATAATAGCAAATGTTCGTCGCGTTTTCACTCTATGTTCATAGTTAATAGTAAACATTCATTAATCCATACATATTTCATATCAAATAAATTTAATCCTTTTTTGTTAAAACATGACTTGCAAAGAATGTTAAATTAACCATCCGATTAATTCGAATTTATATAGTACGCTTTGCCTGTACTATTATAAATAGACTATTTTAAAATTGAGTTTTATTATACGTAAAGTATATTATGAACTACAATAAAACATTGTAGAACTAATACTATTTAAATAATAAATATTTTTATTTATATATTTAATATTTAAATTAAAAACATTGTATTAAAAATAATAGAAAATCTAACTTTATAAGTCTCAAATTACTTGTATGAGTATATGTTTATATAATATTTTTATTTAAATAATTTACACTATTTTATTTTAGTTCGTATTATAATAAATACATATATATTCAACGTTATAATTGTTACATATTTCAATATTATATTAATTAACTAGTACGCTATATTTTTATTTAAAATTTAAAAGAAATGATATATAAAATTTAATAAATTAAAAAAATATATGTTAATGTAATAAAAAAACCAATATATATGGTCTATTTAAATTATCTTAAACACTAATTGCATATATATGTATTAGATAAAAAAGAAAATTAATAAAACTGTTAATTTTTAATTCGTTACTATATATATATAATAACTATGTATTTATATTTCATTAATTTTAAACTTATATCTTGAATAAAATTATTACTAAAAATAATAACTTTTTTAAAGTTATATATATATTACTTGTACAAAGTATTTTTAATAAAAGATATTATTACTAATTACATTAACTATACTATAGATAATATAATTCTTTATATATATATGTATGTATAGTATAATACTAATTCATATTTTATTTATAAAATAAACAATGTTTAATTAAATTTTATTTTCAGTCGAAAAAATATTTTTTATATGTATGAATGAGATCCATATTTATGATTTGTAATATCTATTACTCCATTTAATTCTGGATTTTTTTGTAATAATAACTTTTCAATGTTATCTTTTAGTGTTGTGCTAATCATGGAACAACCGTTGCATCCTCCACTAAACTTCAAAACAGCTATGTTTTTTTCAGTAATTTTTACTAAAGTAACTAATCCATTATGTAAAGACAAATTAGGATTTATTTCCTTATCTAACATTAATTTTACTTGTTCGAATAATGTTAATTCAGTTAATTTTTTTCTTCCTTTAGCAAACGGAGCTCTAAAAGTAATTTGACTATTACAATTATCTTTTATTAGATCAATTTCAGCATTTTTTAAATAAGAAAATATACTTTTTCGTACATAGACATTAAAGTTCATAAAATTTAAAACAATATCTTTTTTAGAAACTTCATCTAATTCACAATATGAAATACCACATTCCGCATTTTGTGTTCCTGGACTAATTATAAAAATACGAATGTGTGTGTTTTTTTTTTTTTTTGATAATAAACTAACAAAGTATGATTGTGCTTCTTTTGAAATATGCATTATATATAAAATAAGTAATTACTATGTAAAATAAAGAATACTACTTTACTTTAAAGTAAACAAGAAAAATTATTTTCATGTTTCTTTTTTGTAAAATAAATAGTATTTTAAAAAAATACTATTTTATCTTTTTTTTACATAGTAAAAATTATTAAATGAAAAACATTCCTATTAGAAACATAAACTTTTCCTCCACGTATAAAGTTATAAATATATTCGAAATAAACATATAAATTAAAAAAGTCTATTTACATTATAATTTAAATAAATAAATTCTAAACTATTAAAATAATATACTATTATATTCAATTTATCTCAAGATTTTTTTTGTTTTTTTTTTTTAATTTAATTAAATATTTTATAGATTTAATAAATTTAATTGTTTGTGTTTTTTATTAAATAAATTAAAAAAAAATATTTTATATATATCTATTATTTTTAATTATTCTAAAGCATTTTCATTTAATAAATAAAACAAATTTTATTAAATATATTAAATATATATTTAACTGTAAACTCAAATCTAATTTAATAATATTTAAAATAATAAATATTAATAACTAAAAACATATCTAGTGTAATAAACACTATTAATGCTCTATCATTAATAGATCCTTTTTGCAATTAAGAGATTATTTAAAACGGAATATCATCATCAAAATCTACTATAGATTCATCATTTTCTAAACTTTTAGAATTTATGTATTTTGCCGATTTATTTACTGCTGAATGTTTTTCAATTGTATTTTCTTTATTTGGTTTACTATTTTTTTTAGCAAAAGTAGCATTAGAAACGTTAGGAGAAGTAGAAGATGAATGTCTATTTCCTAGCATTTGCATAGTACCACCTATATTCACAACAATTTCAGTAGTATACCTATCTATTCCACTTTTATCTTTCCATTTTCTAGTTTGCAATGAACCTTCTATATAAACTTGAGATCCTTTTTTTAAATACTCCCCAGCAACTTCTGCTAATTTTCCAAATAAAACAACTCTATGCCATTCTGTTTTTTCTCTCATTTCTAACGTATTTTTATCTTTCCAAGTTTCTGAAGTAGCTAATGTTAGATTCGCAACTGCGCCTCCATTAGACATATATCTAATGTCAGGATCCTGACCTAAATTACCAATAATAATAACTTTATTAACACCTCTACTAGCCATAACTGAAACCTTATTAGTTTATATAAATTTATATTAGTAGAAAACCATTCACTTCTATAACTATAATTCTATGTAAATTTTGTTTATTATACTATTAACAATTTAACAATAATTAAATTTAATATATATTCGTATTATTTCTATAAATTTAGATCATTTATTTAAATATTATTCCTAATAAAACTTTTATTTAGTTAAATATACAGTCTAAATTATTTATTTTATAAACTGTTTATTATAATAAATATCTAATTAAAATTTAGAAAATATATTTAGTTAAATGACATTTATATATATATTTTTGATATATTACTATATTATTATAGTACGAACACATACTATAATTGATAATATGAATCCAAATTTTATTTTTCATAATCAGAATAGATTTTGCGTTGCACCAATGTTAAGTTATACTGATGAATTTTGTAACTATTTTCATCGAAAACTTACTAAAAAATCTATTTTATATACTGAAATGATGACTACAAAATATATTTTAAACAAAAAAAACATTTTAAAAAAAAAACTGTGCAATCCAATTGCCATCCAAATCGCCGGAAGTAATATAGTAGAACTAGTTAAATGCGCGAAAATATCGTACAATCAAGGTTATCATGAAATTAATTTAAACATAGGATGTCCTTCTAAAAGTGCTAAAGCTGGTATGTTTGGCGTTTTTTTAATGCAACACAGCACTCTAGTAATTCAAATAGTAAAAGCAATAAATAATTCTATTCCAACTCCTATAAGTATAAAAACTAGAATTGGAATAAATCATAAAGATAATTATAGTTTTTTAAGCGACTTTATACATAAAATATCTACAAATACTCTTTGTAAAACATTTATTATACATGCTAGAAACGCTTTTACAAATATATATAGCCCAAAAAAAAATAGATCTCTTCCTACTTTAAAATACAATATTGTATATAGAATAAAACAAGAATTTCCTCATTTAAACATAGTCATTAACGGAGGAATAACTACAATTAAGGAATCAATATCTCATTTAAAAAAAGTAGACGGAGTTATGCTTGGACAAGAAGTATATAAAAATCCAAGTTTATTAAGAAAAGTAGATGAAAAAATTTTCAAGTATCCTAAAAAACAAAAATTAAACAATGTTCAACTACTATATAGCATGTTTCCATATATAAACAAACAAATAACTAACGGTATTCCAATATATAAAATAACTCGACATATGCTTGGACTTTTTAAAGGAGAAAAAGGATATAAGCAATGGAAAAAATATCTTATGCAAGAATCTTATAAAAAAAATGCTAACATTAATGTATTAGAAAAAGCTATGAAATTTATTCATATATAATTAAATTATATTAAAAAAAGTACAAATATATAAAACATTCCATAAATAATTATATTTTTAATTTCTTATACATGTACTTTTTTAAATTTAAATACGTTGAAAATTTATCTTTTAAAAAAATTATTTTTATACATTTTAATAAAACTTTATTTTATATTTTTTATAGCAATATAGAATAAAGTTTTAACATTAACATTTTTATTTTTTATAAGTAAATTTATAACAAAATGACATTTAATTCAATTAAAAATCAACTAAACTCTATATTTTTTAAATTATGATTGAATTTTAAACTAAAATTTATATTACTCAGTTTTTATCTATATTTTGGTAAATATATAAAATATGAAAAGTAATAAATTATTTCACCAAAAAATTAATACTTTTTCTAAAGATTTACAAGTTCTACCTCATTCATTAGAAGCTGAACAATCTCTTTTAGGAGGTCTAATGCTTGATAATGACTATTGGGATAGTATTTCAGATCGCATAGTAGCTGACGATTTTTTTACACAGTCTCATAAATTAATTTTTAAAGAAATGAAATATCTTCTACAATCAGGACATCCTATTGACTTAATTACTTTATCTGAGTCACTAGAACAAAAAGGAAAACTAGAAATTATAGGAAGGTTTTCTTATCTGGCTGAATTGTCAAAAAATACTCCCAGTACTTCTAATATTACTGCTTATGCAGATATAATTAAAGAAAGATCTATTTTCCGAGAAATTATTCTAACAGCCAATAAAATTATTGAAAAAAGCTATAATCCTAAAGGAAAAACTAGTGAAGAATTACTAGATTATGCTGAATCTAGCGTTTTTAAAATTTCCGAAAAAAAAATGAAAAAAAACTCTGGTCCTAAAAATGTTGAAGATATTCTAAATTCTACTATCTCTACTATCGAGAAAATGTATCAAACTCCTTATAATGGAGTTACTGGAATTAATACTGGATATAAAGATTTAAATAAAAAAACATCTGGACTCCAAACATCAGACTTAATAATAATAGCTGCTCGTCCATCCATGGGAAAAACAACATTTGCTATGAATTTATGCGAAAACGTGGCTATGATTTATGACAAACCCGTATTAATTTTTAGTTTAGAAATGTCAGGAGAACAAATTATGATGCGAATGCTAGCATCTTTATCTAGAGTAGATCAAACACAAATACGTACAGGACAACTAGATGATGAAGATTGGTCCAGACTGTCAGGTACTATTAATATTCTTTTAAAAAAGAAAAATATGTTTATAGATGATTCAACAGGATTAACACCGACAGAAATAAGATCTAGAGCCAGAAGAATATATCGAGAAAACAAAGGATTAAGCTTAATAATGGTTGATTATCTTCAATTAATGCGTGTTCCTTCTTTTGGCGAAAACAGAAATTTAGAAATAGCAGAAATATCTAGAACACTTAAATCTTTAGCTAAAGAATTAAAAGTTCCTATTATAGCTTTATCTCAACTAAATAGATCACTAGAACAAAGATCAGATAAGCGACCTGTAAATTCAGATCTACGTGAATCTGGTTCTTTAGAACAAGATGCTGACCTAATAATGTTCATCTATAGAGATGAAATATACCATGAAAATAGTGAACTTAAAGGGATAGCAGAAGTAATTATAGGAAAACAAAGAAATGGTCCAATAGGAACTATAAAGTTAACTTTTAATGGACATTGGTCTCGATTTGATAACTATTCTAATAGAAAACATAAAAGTTGAAGATTATATAATAATAAAAAATCCACATAAATATTAAATATATTTCTTTATATAAAAATACAGTATAAATTTTTTTATATAAAAAAATAAAATTTTTTTTGAATATAGATAAATTATCTTAAACATATATTATGTTTTTTTATAAAAAAATTGTGTACAACATAATATTCATGTAATACTACAAAAATTAACAATTTTTTATACAAAATATAGGTTTTTAAAAAATTAATTGTAATTTGTATTTATTTATGTATATAAATATGTCCTTATATTTTTTACATTCTTGTTAGAATAACACGATAACTGTTATTAATTAAAGTCAAATTCGTAAAAATACTTCTTTAAAAGATAGAATAAAATTCTGTTTATTGAAAATAAAATTTAAACCAAACTATTTACATAAATAACTTACAATTAACAGAAAAAAAAACATGAACAATGTATTTTGTTTATATCACGTTAATAAAATTAAACTAGTTAAAAACACGTTTAATTATTTTTATTATCTATTTACTGATAAAAAACAAATTAATTAGCCAAATTTAGCTTATTATTATTTATATTGTATACACAAAATTTAATATAACTATTTTTAGTTATTACACAAATACCAAAACATTCTACTATTTAATAAAAAAATGATAACATTGGCTTTCGACTTTGGAACAAAAAAAATAGGAGTTGCTATTGGACAAACAATAACCAATACAGCAACTATATTAAACCCAATTCAAGCAAAAAATGGCGTTCCAGAACAAAAATCTTTAAATAAAATTTTTAAAGAATGGAATCCAAAATGTGTAATAGTTGGATTACCATTAAACTTAAATGGAAAAAAACAAAAGATTACTTATAAAACCATTAAATTTGCTCAATATATACGCAAAATGTTTTCAATAAATACTGAATTATATGACGAACGATTCACTACAGTAGAAGCTAAATTACAATTAATACATAAATATAAAAAAAAAAAATTAATAAAAAAAATAGATTCTTTGTCTGCTGTAATAATATTAGAAAGTTGGTTTCATAAAAGATCAATTGCTAAAAATAAATAAAATATAATTTTTATTATAAATATTTTTTTTATTTATAATTTTAAATACTAATCAAAATAATTTTATAAAACTTAAATCCAATAATTCTTTTTGTATATAAAATAAAAATTCATTTAAAATGGTATCCAAATCAATACTTAATTTTTGTATAATAAGTTTTATTAACATTTACTTATTGAAAATTCTAATATATCAATTATGAAAAAATTACCTAATTTAAGTCTATATATTCATATTCCATGGTGTTTAAAAAAATGCTATTATTGTGACTTTAATTCTTATCAAATAAAAACAAAAATCCCTCAAGAAAAATACATTGAAAATTTATTAAACGATTTAGACAGAGATTTGTTAATTACAAACAATAGAACAATCAAATCTATCTTTATCGGAGGCGGAACACCTAGTTTGTTCAATCCAGAAATAATAGAATACCTTATATATAAGGTAAAAAAAAAAGTAAAAGTATCAAAAACCGCAGAAATTACTATTGAATCTAATCCTAATACAGTAGAATTAGAAAAAATAAACCAATTTATAAAAATTGGAATCAATCGATTTTCTATTGGAATTCAAACCTTTAATACTAATATACTAAAATCTTTAGGTAGAGAATATAGTCAATCTCAAGTAAAAAACTTTTTATATCAAATATCTAATATCCAAAATATCAACTTTAATATTGATATTATGCATAGCTTACCAGGACAATCTTATGAAAATGCTATATACGATATAAAAAAAACAATACTTATAAATCCATCTCACATTTCATGGTATGAATTAACAATAGAACCAAATACCATTTTTTTTTATAAAAAACCTAAAAATATTCCTAATGAAATCACTAATTTAAAAATATTTAAAAAAGGAAAAAAATTGCTAGAAAGAGCTGGATATATTCAATATGAAATATCTTCTTTTGCAAAACCAGGTTTTCAATGTATGCACAACAAAAACTACTGGAATTTTAATGATTATATAGGTATAGGATGTGGTGCTCATGGAAAAATAACTCAAAGTAATAGAGATATTATTAGAACCATAAAAAATAGAAATATTTCTATATTTATGAAAGGATTATATTTACAGAAAAAATATAAAATTAAAGAAAAAGATTTACCTATAGAATATTTTATTAATAAATTTAGATTGTTAAAACCTATTAAAAAAATTTGTTTTTTTTTAAAAACTAATGTTCCTTGTCTAAAAATCAAAAATAAAATAAAAATAGCTATCAACCAAGGATATTTGTTAGAAACTCCGTTCTATTGGACACTAACTAAAAAAGGAACATATTTTATGAATAATTTACTAGAAATATTTTTAAATTAAATAAAATTAAATAAATCAATAAATAATTTTCTATTTAATAATTTCTTCTTAATTAAAAGATAAAATCATAATTACACGTCCTTACTACTAATGTATTTTTTATAATTTTTTGCATAAAATATAAAAATTAATTTTTCCTAATAACTTACTTTTTCTTTCAAATACAGTAGTTGGACAAAAAAAAAGTTTCTTATTAAGATTATATTTCATTGTTATATTTAAACAACTTTTAACACTACTTAATATTTTAATAACATTGTCTGAATAATCTTTACAATCCGTAGAAATACATAAATTACCTCCTCTTTTTAATTTTTTAAATAATAAAATAATAAATTGTTTATTTAGCAATCTTCTCTTTTTATGCTTATTCTTTGGCCAAGGATCAGGAAAGAAAATTTGAATTCTTTTAATAGACGAATCTTGTATCATATTTTTAAAAACTTCTGTAGCATCATAATATATTATGCGCAAATTTTTTAACCCTAAAAAATAACTAGCACGTGCACATTGTAATATTCCCGGAAAATACACTTCTATACCTAAATAATTATTGTTTTTCTCTCGTTTTGCTGTTTCAACTAAAGACATACCTGTTCCAAACCCTATTTCTATTACTAAAGGATTTGAATTAATAAAAAAATCATTTAAATTAAAAGAAAATTTCGTATACATTATTCCGATTAAAGACCAATATTTTTCAATTTCTTTTTTATGATGTTCTTTTATTTTTCTTCGTCTACACACAAAACTATTGATTTTTTTTAAACATTTATCGTTTGTAACTTTATGTGTAAACAAAAAACTATTATCCATATTTATTTTCCTATTTATTTTTAGATAAAATTATTTATAATAAAGTATTAATAGTACATTTATATATCTATTAAATAAAAGAATGTTTCTTTACACACAATCAAACTAAAAAATAAATTAGATTTTATTTAATACATTTTTTTTAATTATTTTATTTACTATAATTTTTAATTACAAGTTAAAATCACAATGAATGTTTCACAAATAATTTTAAACTGGTTTCATATTTACGGAAGAAAAAATTTACCATGGCAAAAGAATAAAACAACATATTCTATTTGGATATCAGAAATTATGCTACAGCAAACTCAAGTAAAAACTGTTATTCCATATTTTACAAAATTTTTAAAAAAATATCCTACAATTCATAGCATTGCTACATCTTCAGAAAATGCTATTTTGCACAAATGGAGCGGATTAGGATATTATAAAAGAGCAAAAAACATTTATAAAACATCTAAAATAATTTCTAGTCAATATAACGGGAAATTTCCCGATATTTTTAATCATGTTATAAAACTTCCAGGAATAGGAAGAACGACTGCAGGAGCAATATTATCTATTAGCTATAACTATTTTTTTCCTATATTAGACAGTAATGTAAAAAGAATTTTGATACGATTATATGGAATAAAATTTAATGTATACAATAAAAAAATAGATGATTTTCTATGGAAAAAAATTCAATCTATATTACCATTACATAATGCTGGAAAATTTAATCAAGCACTAATGGACTTAGGATCTTTAATTTGTCATCCAAAAAATCCAAATTGTAAAATTTGTCCTATTAATCATACATGTACGTTTTTTAAAAAAAAATTTTTTCAAACGTGCTCTATTAGAAATAAAATTTTACAATTAAAAAATTATTGGTGTATTATCATTAATTACAAAGAATATATTTATTTAAAAAAATATAAAAAAGACTCATTTTGGAAAGACTTGTTTAGCTTTCCACTATTTACTAAAAGAAATTATTTAATTAACTGGATAAAAGAAAAAAACATAATTCCTGTGAAAATAAAACAATTACAATCTATTACGCTATATATTACTCAATATAAATTTACAATTAACCCTATATTCTTAATTATAAAAACAAATAAACATGTTAAATCTGAAAAAGATACGATTTGGTTCAACGTATTAAATAACCAAAAAGTTGGAATTCCAAGTTTAGTTCTAAAAATTTTGCACAAATATTCTTATTTAATGTTGTAAACAACCTACAGTATATAAAACAAATATGAAACGTATAGTATTCTGCAATTTTTATAAAAAAAATTTAGAAGGAATGGATAAAATTCCATATCCTGGAAAATTAGGAAAAAAAATTTATAAACAAATTTCTAAAAAAGCATGGTTAAAATGGATAGATTATCAAACTATAATAATTAATGAAAAACAACTAAATATGTTTGATCCTCAAGATCAAAAAAAAATTGTAAAATTTATGAATATCTTTTTATTTAAAAAATAATGTACTCAACATTGTTATTTCTAAAAAAAATTATCTACATTTAAACAAAACTATTAAAGATTATCAAACAAACGTTAAAATTTTACTTATATATTTAATATGTCTACTTTATAAAAAACAAATTTAAACGATGTTCTATATAAATTTTTTTTGCATACAACAACATATTTTTTAACAAATTTATTTTTTTTATATCATAGCTGTATTTTTTGAGTAAATATTTTACTCTAACAATATATTCATAAAGTTTTTTTTGATTAATAATTGAACTGCAATAATAAATCCATTTTTCTTTTTCTTTTCTATTTAAAAGATAAAAATAATTTCGAGCACGATATCTATAAAATACTTTATTCATTCTATTATCTTTAAATTTCAATACGTTCCAATTTTTTTTAGGTAATACATGAACTCTTTCTAAAATAAGTTTATCACTGTTACTTAAAAAAGAACGATACATTAATAAATCAACATTTTTTTCATCTTTATTAATCTGAAAAGAACACTTACTCAAGAATAAAAGAGCTGCTTCTTTTAAAAGAAAATAATTTTTTTTAATCCATTTTCTATTATTTAAAATTGTTTTTTTATTTAAATTTAATCTAAAAAAATCATTTTTTTGTAAAATTGTTATTGGAGCTATAATTTCGCATCTATTCATATATAAGTAACTAAATCCAAATGAAAAAAAATATTCTACATTATTATTTTTTATTAAACTAAATCTATTTTTTATAAAATTTTTTTCTACGTCTTCTCCTCCTACATTTATATATATTAGTAAATTTTTATTATTCGGATCTATTACTATAGGAAAAAAACAAATACAATAATATTGTTTAAATCCAAAAAAAGAAGATGTATAAATAAACAACTTACTTCTACTTTTTTTTATAACATCTAATAAACCGTTTTTTTTTCTTATTTTGAAAAAAAAATTTAACATTTTTGGATATTTATATTTTACTAATTTTAACAAACTAATTGTTGCATAAACATCAGATAGTGCATCATGAGAACGATAATGATTTATACCATTTACTTTAGCTAAATCTTCTAATTTAAAACTAATCGAACCATCTTTTTTCTTAGGCCAACTTATTTCATTTGGACGAAAAACATAACAAGCTCTAATTATTTTAATTACGTCTAATCTTGAGTTACCATTTTTCCATTGCCAACTATATATATCTAACAAATTTCTATAAAAAATATTTCTGGTAAATTCATCATCAAATTTAACATTATTAAAACCAACAATACAAGACCTTGTTTTATTTAAAATACTATAAATTTTTTTTGAAAATAAAGATTCATTAAATCCATGTTTAATAGTATATTCAGGAGTAATACCAGTGATTAATATTGATTTTGGATCAGGAAGATAATCTTTCGGAGGGTAACAATAAAATACTGAAGGATCTTCTATTGTTTTAAAATTTAAATTAGTACGAACAGATGCAAATTGAGCTGGTTTATCTAATGCTGGATTTAATCCAAAAGTTTCATAATCATAAAAAAGAAAAGTATCAATCATACTATATATTTATATATATATACCTTTTATTAATTTTAATACATTTATAACTAATTATTTTTTTATATATATAAACATATAATTTTATATATAAAATATTCTTTTTAAGAAATAATTTATTTAATTAACTATATAAACAGAACAATTTTTTTATTTAACACTTTTTTTAATGATACTAGATTATATCTAGTATACTTTATACTAATAAAATGGATATTTTTTATAGTATAAAATTAATTCGTTTAATCTTTAAATACAATTTAAAATGTTATGTTCCATATACTATATAAAATTTTTTTAAACAATTTTGACTATAAAATAGTCTGGTATTTAACAAATATAAAAATAATATTATTGTTTATTTAACAGAAAAATTATAAAATTTTATAAAAACATTACTATTACTTAATAGTAAATAGTATTTCTCCCCCGACTGGGCTCGAACCAGTGACATGCGGATTAACAGTCCGCTGTTCTACCAACTGAACTACAGAGGAATTATATATATAATATCAATAAAAATAAAAGTTGTCAAAACTATAAATTTTTTTTTCGTATCTATATAAAAATAATTAATTCTAACAGATAAATTGGAAATTTTTCACTTTATATAAAGAAATTTATATAGATAAATTCTTATTATATATGGTATAATAAAAAATATTTCGGCCCCTTAGCTCAGTGGTAAGAGCAAGCGACTCATAATCGCTTGGTCGCTGGTTCAAATCCAGCAGGGGTCAAAAATGTGAATTCTATAAATATATGCACTATATAAATATATATTTACTAAAAATTAATTCTTTATTTCAAACACTACCATAGTATATTTATATCTATGATTATATTTATATAATTAAACTATAGACAGTAACATTGATTAAATTTTATATATAAAAATTCGTATTCTTATTTTTTAAGTAAAAAATATTTTTAGATTTCAATTTTTATTTTTTTTATTTATCAAAAATAATATTTATACTATTCCAGTGTGTCCAAATCCGTTTATATTTCTATGTGTGTTTTTTTTAAATGTTTGTACTATTTCAAATATTGGTTTTAAAATAGGAACAAATATAATTTGAGCAATACGCATTCCAGGAAAAATTAGAATTTTTTTATTAGTTCTATTTAAAACTGAAATCATAAGTTCGCCTTGATAATCTGAATCTATTAAACCTACTGTATTTCCTAGAATAATTCCTTTTTTATGTCCTAATCCAGATCTAGGAACAATAATTCCAGTAATACTTGGATCAGATATATAAATAGCTATTCCAGTGGAAACTAAAATACTTTTCATTGGAACCAAATCCATATTTTTATTAATGCATGCTACCAAATCTAAACCTGAAGACCCATCAGTGGCATACTTTGGAATAGAAAATTTTGTTCCTATTTTAGGATCTAAAACTTTGTACTGTATTATATAATTTTGTTTATTTTTCATTTTTTTAACTACAGTTCAACTTTATAATTTTGTTCTAAAAAAAAATTTGCAAATTTAATTGTTTTGTAAACATAAATTATACCTAAAATGTATTTATAATTTACAATAATTGTATACAACTAAATAAATAGTTATGTTTTTACATTAACATGGGATAATTTCTACTAAAAAATCTGTTTTTACTTTTTTATGTGGTTGAAAAACTATAGTGTGTACACCTATATAATGTAAATTACCACTATTAAACATTAATTCTTTTTTATTTACTTCCATTCCTAACAATTTTATTGCGGAGACTACTTCTGAAGGACCCACAGAACCAAATAACTTTCCTTTACTTCCAGCTTGAGAATAAACAACAACTGTACCTAATGATTTTAGTTTATTTATCTTATCTTTAGCATTTAAAATTTTTTCAAGTGATTTTTTTTCTAATTCTCGTTTATTTAACTCATGTTTTTTAATATTTTCTTTGCTAGCAAAAATAGCTTTACCTTTAGGTATTAAAAAATTACGAGCATAACCTGATTTGACTTCTACAACTTGTCCTGCATTTCCTATATTTTTCATTTTTTCTAAAAGAATTAGTCTCATAATTTCTCTTCTTTTTCTAAAAAAAATACATATTATTTATGTAAATCTGTATATGGTAAAAGAGCAAGATATCTAGCTTTTTTAATAGATTGAGCTAACCTACGTTGATATCTTGCTTTAGTTCCAGTAATTCTACTAGGAACTATCTTTCCACTTTCTGTTATATAGTTTTTTAGCATATTTATATCTTTATAATCTATTTCTAAAGTTTTATCTGCAGTAAATCTGCAAAATTTTCTTCTTCTAAAATACCTTACCATATTGATTTCCTGAGCAATTTTAATTAACAAACTCTACAAAACATATTCTATTAGTTAATACTATAATAAATAGTTATAGTTACATTTTATGATGCAAACGATCTATTAGTTACTGAAGATAATTTTTTATCTTGTTGTTCTTTTGAAACATTCATCATAATAGAAGGAGTAACGTTATTTTTTATAGTGCACATAATTAAGTGCCGTATAACAAAATTGTCAAATTGTATTTTTTTTCTAACATCATTAATATAATTTGAATTTAATTCAATATTCATTAATATATAATGAGCTTTTTGCAATTTTTTTATAGGATAAGCTAATTGTCTTCTACCCCAATCTTCAGTTCTATGAATTTTACCTTGCTTTTCTACAATAAACTTATCGTAATTACTTATAAAGTTTTTTACTTTATCACTTTTATCCGGATGTATCATTATAACTATCTCATAGTATTTCATTAAAAACCTCGTCTATCATTTAACTTTGTTTACTCATACTATATGTTTATAAAAACAATAAAAGTACTTAATACTACACAACTCTTTTCAATATATATTATATAAGTAAAAAACTCAATATATATAAATTTATTTAATCAAGGATTAAACTGTAACAATGATTTTTTTCTTTAAAACTTAATTTATATGTATTTATTTTATCATTTGTCAAATTACATATTGGAAAATACAATTTTCTAAACTAAATACCAATAAACTTATCTTGTTTTAAATAAAATAGTTAATTACTATTAAATAATATAATCACAAATTTATAAAAAATTTGGACGCTTTTGAAAATTTTTTTTTTGATAAAAACAAGAATTCGATTTTTCTAGATTCAGTAGAAACAGTATGTATTTTAACTATTACTTTATCTCCTAAAGAAAAAAACAAATCTGAAGATTTTCCAACTAACTTTTGTTTCTGATGATCATATAAATACTTATCATTGCTTAAAGTAGATACATGCACTAAACCATCAATTAAAAACCTAGATAATCTTACAAAAAATCCAAACTCAACAACATGAAAAATTGTTCCTTCAAATTCTTCTCCTAATTTTTTCTTTACAAAATCACATTTTAACCATTCTATAGAGTCTCTTACCGCACATTCAGCTCTTCTTTCAGCAAAAGAACAATGATGAGCTATTTTCTTCATCTTATCTTTAAAAAATAAAACATTTTTGTTTGAAAGGTATCTTGTTTTATCTATTCTTTTTAAAATATGATCTTTTAAAACCCTATGTACTAATAAGTCTGGATAACGTCTTATCGGAGAAGTAAAATGTGTATAACAACGTAAGGACAATGCAAAATGACCTTTGTTATTTACATTATAAACAGCTGACTTCATAGAACGCAATAATAATTCTTGAACAATTTCATAATGAGAGTGAGTGAATAATTGTTTTAATATAGCTGAATAATCCATAGCACAAGGCGAAATATTTTTATTTAAACAAAAACCTAAATGATATAACATTTCTTGACAATTCTTAACACTTTTTTCGTCAGGAGGTTCATGATTTCTAAACGGTATAAAGGATTCGTTTTTTATTAAAAATTGAGCTGTTACTAAATTAGCTAAAACCATACATAATTCAATTAATTCATGAGAATTATATATATTCTTTTTATAAATATCTTTTATTTTTAAAGAAGATGACAGTTTTATCTTATACTCTTGTTTTTTAAAAGAAATTTTATTTTGTAATACTGGAGAAGATTTTAAAACTAAATATAATTGATATAAACAGTGTAAATCTTTTAATAAATTATTGTATTTAATACATACTAATTTTTTGTTCTGCCAGATATTATAAAGTTCTGTATAAGTAAGACGAGCATGAGAATTTATAATTGCTTGATAATGTTTGTAATTTAAAATCTCTCCTTTTACTGATAACACTATTTCACAAACTAAAGTTAATCTATCTTTTTTAGGAATTAACGAACACAAATTATCGGATATTTTTTTTGGAAACATTGAAACAGAATAAGAAGGAAAATAAACAGATGTACTACGATTTTTAGCTTCTTTGTCTAATAATGAGTTAGGTTTTACATAATAACTGACGTCTGAAATAGCAATCCATACATTCCAAGTACCGTTTGGATTAATTCTACAACATATAGCATCGTCAAAATCAAAAGCTTCTTCGTCATCTATTGTTACTAAAGGTAAACTTCTTAAATCTACATAATTATTAACTATATCATCAGGAAAATCTTCATCTAATTTAATTACTTCTCGTTGAACATCTTTAGAAAATTTTTTTGGAATAAAATAATTATGCAGTGCTATTTGCGCTGCTAATACTGCATTCATCGTTTTTCCAAGTAATTTATATACTATTCCTGTAGCAATCTTAGTTTTTGTAGCTCTTTTAATAAGTTTTACTATCACTATAAAACCTGATTTAATAAATTTATTTTTGTTTTTATCAACTATTAATATTTGAAAATTAAATCTCAAATCATAAGGAAAAACTAAAAATTTATCATTACGTTTAAAACATTTCCCAATTATAAATAATGAATTCACGGTATTTACTTTAATAACTATAGCTTCATATCTTTTTTTATCCGACATTTTAAAAACATATGCAGAAATTGAATCTCCATGTATACAATTTTTCATTTGTCTTTTAGATAACCAACAACTTTCTTTTAGATATGCATTATTAAAAAAACCATAACCATTGCGATGACCTTCTACTGTTCCTTTAAGTATGTTTTTTTTATTTATCAAAATATATGTTGATTTTCTAATTAATAATAACTCTTTTCTTTTTCCCATTTCACCTAAAGTATTCTTTAACTTTTTCTTTTCTTCTAAACTAACTATTTTAAATACTTTTTCTATTTGTTCTATAGTAATAATACTTTTATTATTCTTCTTCATCCAAGAAAGAAGTAAATTTTTTAAAAATACAATTGACCTATTTTTTTTGTAGACACTGACTACCATAACTATTAGCTCCTACATTTAATTCATATACATTTAATTATAAAAACATTCTTTAATATATTTTATTTTTAAAATAAAGTTAATATTTTTTATGTAAGATTAGACTAAAAAATATGTTATTGATAATTTATTTAATTAATAAAAACTTAAAAAATTAAGAATGAATTTATTGTTTTAACATTTAATATGAATGATTTTTTAATAATAAGAAAATTGTACTTTTACATATGAAACAACTGTTTAATTACACTAAATTATTGTTTTTTTAAACGTACTTTAAAAATTTTTATTTATAAAAACTGTATCTTCTCTTGCTGGACCAGTAGAAATTATTACTACAGGAACTTTTAGTATCTTTTCTATATACTTAATATAATCCTTCGCAGCATCCGGTAATAAATTCCACTCAGTTATTCCGAATGTAGATTTATTCCATCCTAAAAACTTTTTATAAATAGGTACTATATTTTTCCAATCATTTATAGTACATGGAATATTATATATTTTTTTACCTGTTTTTATATGTTTATAACCTATACAAACATTTATTAATTTTAAAGTATCTAATACATCTAGTTTAGTTAAACATATTCCATTTAACGAATTTAACTGCACTGCATACTTAACTAAAACTAAATCTAACCAACCTATCCTTCTTTTTCTTCCAGTAGTAGAACCGAACTCATTTCCTATTTTACATATACTATCTGCTATAGTTCCAAATTGTTCTGTTGGAAAAGGTCCATTGCCTACTCGAGTAGAGTATGACTTTACAATACCTAAAATATAATTTATAGCAGAAAATCCTATTCCTGTGCCCGAAAAAACAGAACCAATCGTACTATTAGAAGACGTCACATATGGATATGTTCCATGATCTATATCTAACAAAGAACCTTGAGCCCCCTCAAATATAATATTTTTTTTCTTTTTAATTATTTTATGCAACGTACTATGTACGTCTATAACTAAACTTAGTAAATACTCTCTATATTTGTGTAACTCATTTATTACTGCAGAATATTCTACTTTCTTTTCTTTATAAAAATTGATTAATTGAAAGTTGTAAAAATCTAAATTTTCTTTTACATGATTTTGAAAATAATTTACATCCTTTAAATCTCCAATTCTTAAGCATCTCCTAGCTATCTTATCTTCATAGGAAGGACCTATACCTCTACCTGTTGTACCAATAGATTTTGAACCGCAAAATTTTTCTCGAGCTTTATCGATAGCTATATGGTACTCTAACAATAATGGGATCGATTCAGATAAGAACAATCTATTTTTTATTAAAATTCCTTGTTTTTTAAGTATATTAATTTCTTTTATAAAATTACATGGATATAGCACCACACCGTTAGTAATAATACATATTACGTTTTTATTTAAAATTCCAGAAGGAATCATATGCAATATAGTTTTTTTATTATTTAAAACGATTGAATGCCCAGCATTATGACCTCCTTGAAATCGAACTACATAATTAACAAATTTAGTTAATAAATCAACAATTTTACCTTTGCCTTCATCCCCCCACTGCATTCCTAATATAACTATTCTTTTATTTTTCATTATTGAATATCCTTTGTTCATAACGATTTAAACTATTTCCGATATTCATAATTAGTATTCCTATATGTTATGTGTATAATTCAAAATTAAAAATTTAAAGATAAACATATTTTCTTATGTTTTATATATACAATTTTTATTGTATAAATTAAAAAAAAATATTTTTATATATAAAATACTACTTTTTTTATGTTTTTTATTTTTAAATAAAACTAATTATGTAAAAGATAAACTAAAAATCTCTATTTTATAAAAAATCTTTTATTACACATATTAAAAATCAATATATATCTAAATAAATACACAGATATTTTTTAATTATAAGTCATAATTAAACATTAATATAATCAATATTTATTATCAATTCTAGCATTTTACTCTATTAATAAAATAAACTTTATGTTATTTAATTATTTTAAATAGTATTATACTGTATAAAAATTAAATGATTAATTAACATAAATAATATAACGTTATCAACGATGTAAAATTATTTAATGCTTTACATTTTAAAAAAAATATTTATGTATTGTATTTACATATAAAACATTTATTCAAAAAAAAATAATCTTATATAGATTTTTTTTTATAAAAATAAAATCTATACTTATACTATAACAAATATTTTTTCTAAAAAAGTAAATATATATATATTGCTTTATCTATTAAAGATTTTAATTTTTATAAAGTAAAAAAACATTTTATACTTAAACTAAACTTATAGTACTAAATAAGACATTATATTAACATTTTTTAGTAAATTAATCAGTTGTATTAACAAATGAGATTTACTATTTATTTACTAAAAAAAAATAAAAAAAATTATATATATATAAATAATATATATTTTTATATATTTACATATATCATTTTTATTAAATTTTAAATAATTATTAAACTAAATGCGTTAAAGTACATACACATATATTTACATATAACTACTGATAAATAATAACTTTTATATTATTTTCTATAGTACATTTAATTCTTTGACATAGTCTTTAACTAATTTTATACTATGTATCTTAATTTCTTTTCCATGAACTCCAATACTATTTAATATTTTTTGTTTGCACATTTCATTAAAAATTTTTTCTTGAATATCAATTATTTTAGAACTTAATATATCATCAGTTGAACATTGTTCAATTATTTTTTTGGAACAGTTTAATAAAGCTTCATCTAAATACATATCAATTTTTTCTTCTTTAACTAAAAAAAAATATTGCGTTGGATTAAAAATTTTATAACAAAATTCTATTTTTACTTGTACTTTACAATCATTGTTAGTAGGAAGTTTAATAGAAATAATTTTACTTTTCACATTTTTACATTCAGTTAAATCTAATAAACCTGTAAATCTTTTATTCCAATCAAACCCTGGTTGTATAAAATTACTAATTCTCCAAAAAAAATTTAGAGTTTTCTGACTCGAACAATGGAATAAATATAAACCAGTTAACATCCAAAAAAATAAAAAAATAAATGCAAAATATTTAAATATTTTTTTTAACTTTGTAAAAAAATTTTTTCTTTTCTTATTTTTGCAACTTGAATCATTGAAATTTAATACATCATTTTCTTTATTATATTTATTTTTAATTTTTGATGATTTGTTATCTTTAAGAACAGCATTAACTTTCGGTTTTTTATATCCCCAAACATCCCTTTGTATCTTATTAGATTTTTTTTTATCTGACATAACTATCCCCTCATACACTCTTTCTAGTACTAATTTTATTATATACCGTTTAATTATTTAAATATAATTTAAATAATTAAAAACATGAAAGAATTTCATTTATATGAAAAAGATAATTGATCATCAATTTTTCTATTAACTATTTTTTTTAAAATTATTTAAAACTAAGCAATGTTATACATTTATAATTTAAATATATTTAAATTTATTTAATCTAAATATATTTCTGTTTATTTAAGATGGTTAATAATGTGTTAATAGCTAATTTTTTATTTTCAGAATCTAAATAATATAAAGAACTCCAACTACGAATCCATGTCATTTGTCTCTTTGCTAAGAAAACAGTAGCTTTCATTATTTCACAAACTAATTGACTGTAATTTATTTTATTAGTTAGATATTTATACATCTGTCTATAACCAACACAACGCATAGACGGCAAATTTTCATGAACATTTTTTTTAGACAAGATAATTTTTACTTCGTCTTCAAAACCTGATTCCAACATAATTTTTAATCGAAGTTTTATATTATTATACAAAGTATGCTTATTTTTTGGTATTAATGCAAATTGACATATATTATGTAAAAATCTTTTATTATTGTCTGCATTAGTTTTCGTTAAAGAACTACTTTTACATAAAACACTTAATTCTAACGCTCTAAATAATCTATAAGAATCATGTGGATGAATTTTTTTAATTAACTTCGAATTTCTCTTCTTTAAAAAATCATATATATATTGTGTTCCTTTATTTTTTAAAATACTAATAATAGATTTTCTTAACTTTATACTCTTTTTCGGACTAAATTTTAATCCATTTAATAAAACTTTATAATACAACATTGTCCCACCAACAAAAACTGGAATATTCCCTCTATGCTGTATACTATTTACTTCTCTTTGTGCATCATAAAAAAAATCAGCAACTGAATACGTTTCAGTAGGATCCTTTATATTTATTAATTTATGAGGTACCTTTAATAATTCAAAACTAGTAGGTTTAGCAGTTCCTATGTTCATACCTTTGTAAATTAATCCTGAGTCTACGCTAATAATTTCAATAGGAAGAATTTTTTTTAAATTTATAGCAAACGAAGTTTTTCCACATGCTGTTGGACCCATAATAAATATCACAAATGATTTACTAAATGTCATAGTTTCTTCTATTCTGAATAGATTATTTATTATATAAAATTTATTTAATTTATTAATATCAATTATTCTCGTTTAAAATATAAAAACGCTACTTATTATCAATAAGATAAACATTTTTAATATTTCAAAAAAAGCACTCAATTGTTCTTTTAAAAAAATATAACTAAAATAAATACACAAATTATATTTTTTTATATACAAAATAAAGTTATACAACATTATATAATTTTATTTTATCACTCTATTATCTTAACAAATTTTTTTTATTCTCTGTTTTGTTATTAATTAACATTATCTTCATTAATTTATCAAAACGAATCAATGCTGTATATCTATGTATATATAAAAACTATTTAATTTGCTTTAATAAATAGTATGTTACTTTTTTAAGCATTTTATATATATAAATTAACAATTAAATTTTTATATTCTATTTTACACTTTTATTTTTTTTTGATTTAACTTAACATAAAACTATTATTGTTTTTTATTATAATTCTTTGAATTAGTTTTTAACTAATATTTTGTTTTTAATTTAAAAATTAAAAACTATATGTAATTATAAAAAATAAGTATTAAAAATTTTTATTGTAAATAATACTAATTACACATATTGATATTTTAATCTATATAATATATGTATACTGAAAACATGGTTAATTATAATTATACAAGTATATATAAATTTATATTTTTTAAAATAACGGTTTTTTAAATATATTTTCGATATCTATATTTATAACTTATAAAAATAAATAGTATTTTAAAAAAACATTTTTATTTAAAATAAAATAATTATAACTTTATTATTATAAATTTTTTTTAGTTAAAATGTTTTCTATTAATTTTCAACATATAATTTAACGATTTGATAATACCTTGCTACAAAAATTTATTAATCCATTAGTCGAACTATCAAAAGAAAGATTAGATTCATTTGTACTATATATACTATTTTCAATATCATTAGCCATTTTTTTGCCTAATTCAACCCCCCACTGATCAAAACTATAAATATTAAATATTACTCCCTGAACAAATGTTTTATGCTCATATAACGCAATTAATGAACCTAAATTATATGGATCTAATATATCTAATATAATAGAATTACTAGGTTTATTTCCATCAAAACTTTTAAAAGTTGAAAATAATTTTTCATTGTTAGTAAGATTTACATTAAAATTGATATTTTCTTCAAAATCATTACTATTTTTACCAAACGCTAATGCTTTTGTCTGCGCTAAAAAATTTGCTAATAATTGAACACTATGCTTTTTAAATTTATTTGTTTTATTAATAGGAATTATAAAATCACAAGGAATTAATTTCGTTCCTTGATGAAGTAATTGATAAAAAGCATGTTGGCTATTTGTACCTACCCCTCCCCATACTATAGGACCCGTTTGCCAAGATACTTTTTTTCCTTGTTTATTTATATTTTTTCCATTAGATTCCATATTCGTTTGTTGTAAATACTCTACAAACTTATGCATATGATAATTATATGGAAGAACAGCTTCTGTTTCTGTATTGAAAAAATTATTGTACCAAATTCCAATTAACGCCAATATAACAGGTATATTTTCTTCTAATTTTTTTTTAGAAAAATGCACATCCATGTCATAAGCTCCTTGTAAAAGACTAATAAAATTTTTATATCCAACAGCTAAAGAAATAGAAAGTCCAATAGAAGACCATAGTGAGTAACGCCCTCCAACCCAATTCCAAAATCTGAATATATTGTTTTTTGAAATTCCAAAATTTTGAGCATATTGTACATTTGTAGTTAATGCGAAAAAATGCTTTTCTAAACTCTTTTTTATTTTTGTTTTTTTTAGAAAAATATTTTTTATTGTCGTCGCATTTGTCATTGTTTCTTTCGTAGTAAAAGTCTTTGAAGAAATTAAAAAAATAGTTGTTTCAAAATTTATTTTCTTTAAAATGCTCAAAATATTATAAGAATCAATATTAGAAATAAAATGTACATTCAAATGATTTCTATATTGCTTTAAAGATTCTATCACCATATTTGGACCTAAATGAGATCCTCCTATTCCAATATTCACAACATCAGTAATTTTTTTATTAGTATATCCAGTCCATTTACCTTGTATTATTAAATTTGAAAACACTTTCATTTGTTCTAAACTATTTTTTACATCTATCATTACATTTCGTCCATCTACTACAATTGGATCATGACCCATATTGCGTAATGCTATATGTAAAACAGGTTGATTCTCTGTATAATTTATTTTTTTACCTGAAAACATATCTTTTATAGCTGTTTCTAAACCCATTTCTTTAGCAAGTTGTATTAGTAATTGTATTGTATTCTTTGTAATATTATTTTTTGAAAAATCAACTAATATTTTGTTTTTAAAAATTAATGAAAATTTTTTAAATCTACTAAAATCTTTTAAAAAAAAATCTTTTATATGTATTTTACTTATAAATTTAAAATGGTTACTAAGCTCTTTCCAAGAATTAGTTTCATTTGGATTTATTGTGTTCATATAGTAAATCCTATTTAATGTTTAAAATATACAAAATAGTACCTTACATCACATAAAATTCAATTCTATACTATAAGTATATATATTTATACTTTCTTAATCATTTGTTTTTTTATTTTAATGAATCTTAAATTAATATACTATATTTTTATACTTATACAAGCAATAATAAAATTATTATATAATTTTTTAAACTAACTATCTTTTTAACTAAATGTTAAATTAAATTATTATGTTCTATTTATTTTTAACAATTTTGTTTAAATACAACTGTTTTCTAATTAAGAAGTATATACATGAAATCTAATAATTTAGTATGGATAGACTTAGAAATGACAGGTTTAAATCCAAATTTTCACAAAATTATTGAAATAGCAATTATTATTACAGATATTCATTTAAATATTTTATCTATAGGACCATGTATTGCTATTAATCAATCAAAAAAAAATATAAATCTTATGAATTCATGGAATAGAATAACACATAAAAAAACAGGGCTGTTAACTAGAGTACAAACTAGTTCGTATAACGAAAAAAAAGCTGAAAAAGAAATCATTCTTTTCTTAAAAAAATGGATTCCACGAAATTCTTCTCCTCTATGTGGGAATAGCATAAATAAAGATAGACAATTTTTATTAAAATATATGAAAAGATTAGAATTGTACTTTCACTACAGATCTATAGACGTTAGTACTATAAAAGAATTAATTAAAAGATGGAATCCTTATTTAAAATTATTTAAAAAAAAATCTATTCATAACGCAAAAAACGATTTATTAGAATCAATAAAAGAATTAAAATTTTATAAAAAAAATTTCTTTATTAATTTTTGTTAAAGTGATTTAACATAAGGTTATTTTATCTAAATGATAGATTAAACCTAGAATACTTGAAAATACTGTAAATTTAAGTATAATAGACGTAATTACACTACAATATTAAATTATATTTTTACTTACTTGCGGGAATAGCTCAGTTGGTAGAGTACAACCTTGCCAAGGTTGTGGTCGCGAGTTCGAATCTCGTTTCCCGCTAATAAAAATATTAATTTTAAACAATTTTATATATATTTATATTCAATTATTTTGTCTCATTCATTATTTCTAAAAACTATTTAGTATCTTAATACATCTAAATATAAAATGTCTAAATTAGATAAATCTAATACAATAAATTATTAAAAACTATTTAAACAACACATTTATTATGAAAAGTATGTCAAAAAATTAAATTGTTAATACATTTGTATTTACATTTATTTTGTTTAACATTATTAAATGTTAATTTAACTAAATTTAATAATATGTAAACTTAAACTATTTCTACTTTATACCTTCTGAAAACAAAGAAAATCTTTTATTAAATCTATCAATTCTACCTTTTTTATCTACTACTCTTTGTTTTCCAGTGTAAAATGGATGACATTTAGAACATACATCTAAACTAATATCTACATTTATAGTAGAAAATATTTCTATTTTATTATTACAAGAACAAGAAGCTACTATTTTATAATATTTTGGATGCACATTTTTCTTCATCAACATATTCCTTACGATATTTTTTTTTAGTTTAAAATATACTAGTTATAACAACATAGATTATTTATTATTTTTTATACTTAAAAGTAAAACACTAATAATTATACATGAGAATGTGTACTTACCACGTTCTAAAAAAAATATATTTACTATGTTTTATAGTCTAGCTAAAAAGCTATATATATTTCAATTATCAAAAATAATAAATTATATTAATATACTATCAAATAAAACTAATCCTAATATTAGAACTATATAATAAATATTATACAATAAAGTTGTATGACCATAAAACAAACCCTTACTATTTATAGTATCTTTTCATTTTTGTATAAAACTATAATTTAAATATTAATCATTTAATTTATTTGCTCTAACTACATAAATTTTTGAAAACCTCCATACAATTTATTAAATAATAATACTAAATATAGTCGATTATATTAAACTAAATAACATATATAAAAATATTATATATATAATATATAATATATATATCTTTTTTTTTATTTGTTTATACATAAAACTATATTTAATAATTATAACTAAGATGTTCATAATTTTAAAAAAGGAAATATTCATTAATGACAACTATACTAAGTGTCCGATTAAATAAAAAAGTAGTTATTGGAGGAGATGGACAAGCTACTTTAGGACATACTATTATGAAAAGTAATGTTAAAAAAGTAAGATCTCTTTACCATGAACAAGTATTAGCTGGCTTTGCTGGAAGTACAGCAGATGCTTTTACTTTATTTGAATTGTTTGAAAGAAAATTAGAAATGTATCAAGGTCAACTGTTACGTGCAGCTATCGAATTAGCTAAAGATTGGAGAACTGATAAAATTCTGAGAAAATTAGAGGCATTATTAGCTGTAGCCAATAAAAGTACTTCTTTAATTATAACTGGAAATGGAGACGTAGTTCAACCAGAAAATGATTTAATTGCTATTGGCTCAGGAGGTTCATATGCTCAAGCTTCAGCTAGAGCTTTACTGGAAAACACTAAACTTGAAGCTATTAGTATAGTAGAAAAATCACTTAAAATTGCTGCAAATATATGTATATACACTAATCACTCATTTACTATTAAAGAATTAAACTCAGATAAATAAGGATTATTTTATGTCTTCAATGACTCCAACAGAAATAATTAATGAACTAAACAAATTTATTGTTGGTCAAACAAAAGCAAAACGGGCAGTAGCTATAGCTTTAAGAAATAGATGGAGAAGAATGCAATTAAATGAAGAACTAAAATATGAAGTAACGCCTAAAAATATTTTAATGATTGGTCCAACTGGAGTTGGAAAAACAGAAATAGCAAGAAGATTAGCTAAATTAGCTAAAGCGCCTTTTATAAAGGTAGAAGCAACAAAATTTACAGAAATAGGATATGTTGGAAAAGAAGTGGATTCTATAATTAGAGACCTAACCGACGTAGCTATAAAAATAGTACGCATGCAAATTATTGAAAAAAATAAATCTCAAATATCAACTCTAGCTGAAGATAGAATATTAGAAGTTCTAATTCCTACTCCAAAAAACAAATGGGGAGAACCTGAAAATTTAAAAAAACCTGTAACTACTATTGAATCTTTTAGAAAAAAATTAAAAGAAGGAAAACTAGACGACAAAGAAATAGAAATAAATATAGCAGTAACTCCAGTAGGAGTAGAAATTATGGCTCCACCCGGAATGGAAGAATTAACCGGACAATTACAATCATTATTTCAAAATGTAGGTGGAAATAAAAAAAATATACGAAAGCTTAAAATAAAAGACGCCCTAAATTTATTAATCGAAGAAGAAGCTAGAAAATTAGTGAATCCAGAAAAATTAAAACAAAAAGCTATTTATGCTGTCGAACAAAATGGAATAGTCTTTATTGATGAAATTGATAAAATTTGTAGAAATAATAATAGCTCTTCTGGTCCTGATATATCTAGAGAAGGAGTTCAACGTGATTTATTACCTTTAATAGAAGGATGTACTGTATCTACGAAACATGGGATGGTCAGAACAGACCATATCTTATTTATAGCCTCTGGAGCATTTCAAGTATGTACTCCTTCTAATTTAATCCCAGAACTACAAGGAAGATTACCAATCAGAGTCGAATTAAATGCGTTAACTATAGAAGATTTTAAAAAAATTTTAACTGAACCTAAACATTCAATTACTATGCAATATGCAGAACTAATAAAAACAGAAAAAGTAAACGTTGTTTTCACTCAAGAAGGGATATCTTCTATAGCAAAAGCTGCTTGGAAAGTTAATGAATCAATGGAAAATATAGGAGCAAGAAGATTATATACTGTTCTAGAACAATTAATGGAAGAAATTTCATTTAATGCTAGTGAAAATAAAGGTGTTACAATTACTATTGACGAAGAATACGTTAGTAAATATTTAGATAAACTAATTTGTAATGAAGACCTTAGTCGATTTATTTTATAAATTTTTTTATTTTTATTACATTTAATTTAAATTATTGTAATCTTTTCTGTCTCAATTCTATCTATGAGATAGAAAGATACATGTCATTTACTCAATCACATGATTTTAAATAATTTAGAAATTAATTATTTTAAAATTGCAATAAATAGTAAAGTAAATATTTTTAAAATAAATAATTTATATTATTTATATAAACTACAAATGTTAAATCTGTATATTTTTTTTGTTTTTTTTTAATAGTTAAAACTATTCAAGCTTATATAAAATAAAAAAAATTAATATCTAAAAAAACAACGCGAATATATAAGTATATATATCTATATAAATAGATATAATTAGTAAAAATAAATTCAAATGTATATTTTTATTAAAAAAATAATTTATAAAAAAACAATTTTTAGTAAAAACATTAAAAAATGCTCATTTACTTCATTAACAAAAATCAAGTAATATAGATCTAAAAAATAAATACTAGGATTTATAACTATGTCAAACTGGACCACTGCTAAAATTATAAAAATTAAAAAATGGACAGAACAATTATTTACTGTTTTTATGACTGCAAATATAGATGATTTTATCCCCGGACAATTTTCTAAAATTTCTATTTTAACAGATAGTAAAAAAAGAATACAAAGAGCTTATTCTTACGTTAATCCTCCAAACAATAATATATTAGAATTTTATATCTCTCGTATTTCAGAAGGATGTTTAAGTCCCACTTTATATTCTTTAAAACCTAAAGATAAAGTTTTTATTACTAAAAAATCATTCGGATGTTTTACATTAAACAATATTATTAGTTGCAAAATATTATGGATGATAGCTACAGGAACGGCAATAGGACCATATTTATCAATATTACAACAAAAAAGTAAAGAAGTAAAAAAATTTAAACATATAATACTAATTCATGCAGTAAGATACTCTCAAGACCTAACATATTTAAACACTATAAAAAAATTAGAAAACATGTACCATGGAAAACTCATTTTTAAAAGTATCATAAGTAGAGAAAAAATAAAAGAATCTCTTTTTGGTCGAATACCATATCTACTATTAACTAAACAATTAGAAAAATCAGTTAACTATTTTATTTCTCCTCATACATCTCATGTAATGTTATGTGGAAATCCTAACATGGTAAAAGAAACATGCTATATTCTTCAAAATAAATATAACATGACAAAAAATTTTAAAACAAACCATGGAAATATTAGTAGTGAAAACTATTGGTAAGAAAATATATATATAAGCATTACTATATAGTTCAGTAAAAAACTATATATAGAATGCATGCTTTTTCGCTAAATCAATACTTAAACACAGCAATAATATTGTATTTCTTAAAACATTTCAAATTTTATATTTAAAATACCGTAGTATATAATATAAAAATAAAAAAATGTTGTATATATAAATTTTATAAAAAAGTTATATATAATTTACTCAATTAATTTATATTAAATTTATATAAAATATGTTTATCTATTGATAATCAATCAATACGATTAATTTTTAATATTTTTCTATTTCTTTTCGCGTACATATAAATGAAAATAATAAAATAATTTCATTTCTAATAGAATTTTTAAATTCATTAATAATAATTAAATAATTAATTGCTCATATTAATAAATTAAATTCATTAAAAACAAATTTTACTATAAAAGAGTAAAATTTGTTTTTACATATTTTTAACTAGCATTAAAATAATAGGTTATCATCAATTTTTTGTTTTATTTTTTTACAAAAATATTGATATTATTTTACTAAAATTTGATATTCTATATCAGATATACGATTTTGGTCAAAAGAAATCGTTGTTCTCATACCAAACATATTTCTTTCAATACTATCTTTTGATTCTAACTTATTTGACTGGATAATTTTAGTCGCTATTACTTGACGCTCATTATTTTCTGATTTAACAAATTCATAACGATAAATAGGATCTTGATTTTCATATGCATGTACTTGTGAATAATTTTCTCTAATAAACTCTTGTGGAACTGTAAATAACTTTTTACTAGCAAGTACAGAAAATATTTTCTGATCTTCAGGATCTGTTATTTTTTCTTTAAAATCCCGCATAAATTTATCTAAAGAACAATTTTTTAATATTGTATCATTACATACATATTCTGATTTCTTAAATTTGTTTGTAAAATTATTACTCAAATTATTAGATTTTTGAACTTCTTTAAATTCATCTTCTAATTCATTTTTAACATCTTTAGTTTCTAAAAATGCAATATCTTTAGAAAGATATACCCAATTAACGTTTGTTTGAGAATTTAACAGAGGATTTACTCGTTCTATATAAGCAGAATTTTCATCAGGAGTAACAACAGGTTCATTATCAGTTTTTCTTACTGGAACAGAAGAAGCAGCAGTAACACAGTTATTATAAAATTCTTTTTCTAATCTTTGTCTTTCATAATCTGCACTTAAAAAATCACATACTTTATCTTTTACTTGTTTTAATCTACGAAACATTGGAATAATTTTTTCGTTTATAGTTTCTTTTACATCTTTAGAAACGTGGGATACCGCAGAATTTAATTTGGAATAATCAATATTTTTAGACGCTAAAATATTTTCTTCAGGTTTATCATTATCTACAGATCCTAAATCAGTAGTAACTCCCATCATTGTTAAACTTCCGAATATACGATTAAAAAAGCTCCTATCTATTTTTTTCAATTCTTCTGAATTATTTGAAAAGAAAAATTTTGGAATCAAAGAAGAAAAAGAAAAAAAATTTAAATTATTAATAGCAATAGATTTGTTATTATCTTTATTATCTATATTCTTAACACTAGAATAACCTAAATCTTGATTTACTCTATCGTCATCACTAGAAATGTACTCACCTTCATTAGTTGTAGGATTATACAAAATTACCGAAGTTTTATTTGTATTTTTATTCTCATTTACATTATTATTATAATTATTCGAGCTTTTAATAAATGTAGTTACATTATTTTCTTTTATATCATTTTTAATAGTAGAACTGTTTGAATTAACTAATTCAATATTTGGCATAATTCTACATCCTCTTCAAGTTTTTTACTTTCGTGATTTCTAATAAATCATATATAATCAAGATTAATGGTAATAGTTTTTCTCTTAAATTAAACTATATTACAAAAATCATTTCTATGAATGATTACTAATTAATTTTTTTTTACTTATTAAAATATGTTTGACGAAAAAAAACAACTGTACGTAGTATTTTTAAAAAATAACAAATTGACCACATATTTAAATATTATATTAAGTATATAATACATCATACTTGAAAAATTTTATATACAAATAACAAAATATATTTATGTATAACTATTTTTACATATTAAATATATTTAACATCATAAAAAATATGTTATATTTTTTATCAAAAGTATACATATATAAATTAAACAATATTACTATATATGTTTAATTAACATTAAATTAAATTAAATTAAATTATACACAATAACTCTATATATAGAATAGAATTCTATAAATTATTTATATATACCAAATATTTTTTTTATTTTTAATAAATTAAAATAGTAATAGTTTTATTATTTTATTTAATATACAAATTTTAAATAAACATTTTTATAATAAACCAATATTTTATTAACAATAATGCTTAATTGACAATTAACATTTAATTTTAGTTATTTCATGCTCATTTAAAATAAATAAACTACTTTATTTACAATTATATTTAAATATTTTAAACATATATATATGAAATACTAGTGTAATGTAATACAAATTTATAAAAAAATAAATCTATAACTATTTCATTAATATTGAAAATTTAAAAAAATGTATTCAGAATATAACAATTTTTTTAAAGAAAAAAAACTCCATCATAAACATGAGTCGCTGAACCTGTCATATATATATGATTATTGTTCCCTTTCCATTTAATGTATAAAAATCCTCCTGGCAAATTTACTTTTATTTTTTTCTCATTAGACAACAATCTTTTACTAATTAATACGACCGCAGAAGCACAAGCTCCACTACCGCATGCTCTTGTCTCTTTATTTACTCCTCTCTCATATACTCTTAATTTTATTTCATAAAAATTAATTATTTCTACAAAACTGACATTTACTCCTTTTGGAAAAATATCATGCGTTTGCAAAAAATTACCTATACGAGCAATGTCTACATTTTTAATATTTTTACAAAGAATAACACAATGAGGATTTCCTAATGATACAACACTAAATGTTATTTTTTTACTTTCAAAAATAACAGAATAACTATTCTCTGTTATGTTTTTTTTTAAACAAGGAATATCTTCTGTCTTAAATGAAGGAAATCCCATGTTTACTTGAATATAATTTTTTTTTAAAAAAGAAACATGTATATTTCTAGTTACAGTTTGTAATCGTATATTTTTTTTTTCTGTTATATTTTTTATTAATAAAAAATAGGCTACACACCTTGCACCATTTCCACACTGTTCTACTTCTGTTCCATTCGAATTAAAAATTCTATATATAAAATCTATGTTGTACGTTGTAACTTTTTCTAGTAATAACAACTGATCAAAACCAATTCCAAGATTTCTATGAGATAATTTTTTTATTAAAGACGCAGTAAATAATATATTTTGTAATCTATTATCTACTACCATAAAATCATTTCCCAATCCATGCATCTTAGAAAAAACTATTTTTTTTTATTATTCATAATTTTAACTCTAATTCAAACCTATTTAAACAGTATATTTACCATAATAAAATTACATATATATTACATATTTAAAATAAATATATATTTTGCAATATTATAACAAATTTAAATCAACTAAATTTTAAAATTTAATATAAACAAAAATGAAATTTAGCTATAAAATACAACGTTTAAAAAAAAGATATTATATAAACTTAATTAAAACGATATCATCAAAATATTATGTAACTGTTTGAAAAAAATAAAAATATCTATTGTATTAATATACAATAATTATAATTATAATAATTTAATTAACTATCAACTTGATAAAACTAAAACGTTTACATACATAATATAAAATGTATTATACTTTATAATAAATATTATTTATTGTTTATTTAAATAATTTAAGCTACTGTTATGTTTTTTTCTAAAAATACTTAAATATAAAAAAATTATTTATAATCTTTATCGGCGAAAGAGGATTTGAACCTCTGACCTACTGGTCCCAAACCAGTTGCGCTACCAAGCTGCGCTATTCGCCGAATACTATATTATTTGAAATAAAAAAATACATATATACTAAATATATAATCATTTTTGCATTTTGGGTGATTAATGGGATTTGAACCCATGACCACTGGAATCACAATCCAGCGCTCTACCAGCTGAGCTATAATCACCAATATAACGGATTCTAGTTTGTATAATTTTTATTACAAACTTTTAAAATAAAGTACATATAATATTATATACAAATTATTGAATTTGTCTAAAATATTTTTACTAATTTACAAAATAAAAATATACGCTTATCAGGACTCGAACCTGAAACCTTTACCTTCGAAGGGTAAAGCTCTATCCAATTGAGCTATAAGCGCCTATAAGTTACATATTTTAATAAAAATTAGTTTGAAAAAGAAAATTAATTTTATTTATCACATAATGACATATAATAAATAAACTATTTATAAACAATATAAATTTAAATATTAATTTAAATATATAATTTTTACCTGAAAACTTAATTATGTAATAAAATTAATATCACTTAGATTGTACATATAATTGTATTTTTTATAAGAAGACTACATTTAATGTAATAGAATTATATTCTATATATATTTTAATTATGACCTCTTCATCATATTAAAAAATTCATCGTTAGTTTTTGTCATAGCTAATTTATTAATCAAAAATTCCATGGCATCTATTTCGCCCATCGGATGAATAATTTTTCTCAAAATCCACATTTTTTGTAATTCTTCTACAGTAGTTAATAATTCTTCTTTTCTAGTACCAGAACGATTGTAATCTATAGCAGGAAAAACTCTTTTTTCTGCTATTTTTCTAGATAATGGTAATTCCATATTTCCTGTCCCTTTAAATTCTTCATATATTACTTCATCCATTTTAGAACCAGTATCTATTAACGCTGTAGCAATAATTGTTAAACTACCACCTTCTTCAACATTTCTTGCTGCTCCAAAAAACCTTTTTGGCCTGTGTAAAGCATTAGCATCTACCCCTCCAGTTAACACTTTTCCGGAAGCAGGAACTACTGTATTATATGCTCTAGCTAATCTGGTAATAGAATCTAACAAAATTATTACATCTTTTTTATGCTCGACTAATCTTTTTGCTTTTTCTATTACCATTTCAGCAACTTGAACATGTCTAGAAGCTGGTTCATCAAAAGTAGAAGCTACTACTTCTCCTTTCACTAGCCTTTGCATTTCTGTCACTTCTTCTGGACGTTCATCTATTAATAAAACCATTAAAACGCACTCTGGATGATTATACGCAATACTTTGAGCAATATTTTGCAAAAGCATAGTTTTACCAGCTTTAGGAGGAGCTACAATTAACCCACGCTGTCCTCTTCCAATAGGAGAAGCTAAGTCTAATACTCGCGCTGTTAAATCTTCTGTAGATCCATTTCCTCTTTCCATTCTTAATCTAGAATTAGCATGTAATGGAGTTAAATTTTCAAATAAAATTTTACTTCTTGCATTTTCCGGTCTATCATAATTAACTTGATTTACCTTTAATAAAGCAAAATATCTTTCACCTTCTTTTGGCGGACGTATCTTTCCTGAAATAGTATCTCCAGTACGTAAATTAAATCTTCTTATTTGACTAGGAGACACATAAATATCGTCTGGTCCAGCAAGATAAGAACTGTCTGCTGAACGTAAAAAACCGAACCCATCTTGTAAAATTTCTAAAACACCATTTCCAAATATATCTTCTCCGCTTTTTGAATGTTGTTTTAATATTGAAAATATTATATCTTGCTTTCGCATACGTGCCAAATTTTCTAATCCCATAGTTTCGCCAAGAATAATTAATTCTGACACTAGTTTATTTTTTAATTCAGTTAAATTCATAGTGGTGGGTTCTTAGTAAACGCGGGATAATCCTTAAAAAGAATAATGCATTAATTAAAAAAAACATAAATACATTATGAAATTAAAAGAAATGAATAAAATATAAAAATTAAAACATGTATTTCAACTGAATTAAAAAAAATATTTTATATTAATAAATATTAAAAAATATTGTATACGTTTTTTATTTTAAATGTTCATCTAGAAATATTGTTAATTCTTGTTTAGATACGAATCCTACTTTACTGGCTGATACTTCTCCATTTTTAAATAACAATAAAGTAGGAATACCTTTAATAGAATATTTGTTAGATGTAACACTATTATGTTCTACATTAATTGACCAAAATAATAATTTACTCTCATATTCTTTTGCAACTTCTTCTAGAACAGGTGCTAATAGTTTACACGGATGACACCAGTTTGCCCAAAAATCTACTAATGAAAATCCTTTGTATTCTAATATTTTTTCCTTAAAATTATTATCTGTTACAGGGTTAACATATTTTGTTTTCATAATTATATGATCACTTTTTATAATTTTTTTTAAAATATAAAAATTAAGTAAATAATATTGTATATTAAATAAGTAACTACTAAATAATATTGAATTTAATAATACAATTATACTTATAGTATAATATTAAAACTTATTTTATCATAAATAAAAAAAAAAAACTAGTTTTGCTAAAAGTTTTCCTCTTTTTATAAAAAAAAATAATACATAACTTTTCAAAAAAATACATTTAAAATTTATTAATATACATATATATAATTATATATTACATTTTCTAACATCTATTTTTCATAATACGTTTTCTTTAGGTAATTCATATAAACACCGACTTGGTTTATTACTTGTCATTCTACCATATCTTTTTCTAAAATTACAAATTGTTAATACTAATGTTGATTTTACTCGAGTAAAACCAACATAAAATAACCTTCTTTTTTCTTCTATATTATACTGATAAACACTTTGTATATTCTAGAGAATATCTTCTTCTATACCAACTATAAAAACATGTAAAAACTCTAATCCCTTAGAAGAACGTAACGTCATTAGTTGAATATTTCCAATTCTATTATTGCTGTTATAATAATCTTCATTTCTACTCAATATTGCTATTTTTAATAACACGTCTTTTATTATTTTAGTGTTAATCTTTTCTATTCTTGACAAAATAATATTAATCCATGTTATAAACTTATTTACATTATAAATAGCTTTCTTTATTTTTTCAGAACTTTTAAATTTAGAAAAAATCTATTTTTTATACTCTATCTCTAGTAAGAATGTTGAGAAAAATTTTTTAATGAATGTTGTTCTATACACTTATTTAATTTTCGAATACAAGTAAGAAAATTTTTTAATGATTTCAAACTTTTAGTACTCATGTTAATAGTTAAACGTTTATCGAAGTCACACTAAAAAGATTATTTTTTGTCTTATATGCATACTCTTCTATTTTTTTTATGGTTTCAGTACCAATATTTCTACCTATAATGTTAATAATCTGCAAAAATGCACTATTATTATTCATATTTATAATTAATCCTAAACATAAAATAATAACTTTTACTTCTAAACAATTAAAAAATAATTTTTTCCAGAGATTACATATGAAATATTTTTTTTATGCAAGCTTTTTCTAAAATATGAGACTGATAATTATTTATATACAAAATAGCACAATCTTTATAATTAAAAAAAGAACTTTTTAAGCTAATTTTGTGCGCTTCATCTAATACCGATTCTGATTCATCTTTTTCATTTCTTAATTTTATTATTTTAGTTTTTATTCCATGTTCTAAATTAGAAAATATGCATTTTTCATATATATTAATAGTATGAGAAATTACACTATTAGCAATTTTAATTATTCTTTTTACAGATCGGTAATTTTCTTCTAGCTTAATCACTTTAATAGAAGGAAAATCAGTTTTTAATCATGAAAATCTTTTTAAATTAGCTCCTCTCTATGAATAAATAGATTGATTATCATCACCTACTAAAGCAAAATTATTATTTTGTAATAAAAAAATTAATTTATACTGAATTAAGTTTATATCTTGATATTCGTTAACTAAAAAATATTATATTTTTTTTCAGCTATTTCTTACTTTATTATTATTCTGTAATAAACGAGTAGGAACATATAAAAGATCATTAAAATCCAATAAATTCGATTTTTTAAAAAAACTAACATATAAATGATAACATTCAGCAAATTTTTTTCTCTATTAGAGATAGCATAAAGCATAGCTTCTTTAGGATTAAAAAGATTATTCTTCTATTTAAAAATTTTATATTATAATAATTTTATTAGAACTTTATCAGAACTTAATAAGTTATAAGTAATTTTATGTAACAAATTACTCTATTCTTTATCACTAATAACAAAAAAAACTTTGAAATATCTTTAAAATAGACAATTCATATTTTATATATATACATTCCAAAAGAATGAAAGGTTAAAATTTTTAAATCTTTAATATCTATATCTCTAACTCTTTTACTTATTCTATCTTGTATTTATTTTACTGCTTTATTAGTAAAAGTTAAAGCTATAAGATTATCTGATTTAAAATTACTATATTTAATTAAACAAATAATTTTTTCTATTATAACTCGTATTTTCCTAGAACAAGATCCAGCGATAACAAAACATAGCCCTGTTATAAAAGAAATAGAATATTTTTGATAATTATTAAGAAAAACCATAGTTCTCATGTATGTAAAAAAGAAAAATAATTACTTGAATAAACTTTTTTTAAATAAAGTTAAAAACGATTAAAAAAATTTAAATAATAAATAATTTTAAATTTAAAAAAATGTTTATTCATATTTAATATAATTATTTTTTTTTATTTAAAATATATCCTTTATTTTTTAATAACTAAACTAGAATGATTATTTTTATCTTTCATATAAATTCTTAATTTCCTTCCTATTAATTCAATAGGATGATTATAAATCTGACTATTTAAATCATTTAGCTCAACGTTATCAACTATATTTTCTTTTATTAATTTATTTATTTTATTTATATTTAAATTCGACATAAAACTTCTAAAAATTGGTAAAGCTTTTCTAGTAAATAAATAATTTCCATATTCAGCTGTATCAGATATTACTAAATTCATCTCATATAATCTTTTCCTAGAAATTGTATTCGCAATTAAAGGAAGCTCATGTAGAGATTCATAATAAGCTGATTCTGCAGAAATACCAGATTCTAACATAACCTCAAAAGATAGTTCAATACCAGCTTTTAAAATAGCAACCATAACTATTCCATTATCGAAATACTCTTGATCTGAAAGAGAAATTTCTGATTTTTTTGCTTTTTCAAAATCACTATTTTTATTTTCTTGACGTAAATCAATCAAATCTTTATTATTATTTTTCCAATCATTAATAACTTTTTCTGAAAATTTTCCAGAAATAATATCATCCATATGCTTATAATATAAAGGAGAGAATATTTTCTTTAATTTATTAGATAATTTACAAGTTTCAATCTTAGCAGAACTAGATAATCTATCTAACATTAACCAAATTCCACCTTGTTTTAATGTTTCAGTAATTTTTTCCCAACCATTTTGAATTAAATTCACTGCATAATTTTTATGTACACCACTACTAATTAACTTTTCAAAAAAAGATATAGAAGCACTCTGCAGCATACCACATAAAATTGTTTGTTCACCCATTAAATCTGACTTAACTTCAGCTATGAATGATGATTCTAAAACTCCTGCTCGATGAGATCCTATTGAAACAGACCATGCTTTTGCTGCATGTATTCCTTCTTTTTTTAAATCATTATTAGTGTGAACAGCTATTAAAGCTGGAACTCCAAATCCACGTACAAACTCTGCTCTTACTTCAGTACCAGGACATTTTGGAGCTACCATAATAACTGTAACATCTTCTCTTATCTTTTCTCCAACTTCTACTATATTAAAACCATGAGAATAACCTAAAAAAGAACCTGATTTCATCATTGGCATTATTTTTTTTACTACTTTTGAATGTTCTCTATCTGGCGTTAAGTTAATAACTACATCAGCAAAAGGAATAATAGATTCATAATCTAAAGCTAAAAATTTATTTTTGATAGCATTTTTCCAAGAATTTCCTTTTTCTTCAATAGTTTTATTTCTAAGAGCAAAAGAAACATCCAATCCAGAATCTCTCATATTTAAACCTTGATTTAATCCTTGAGATCCACAACCAACTATTACTATTTTTTTATTTTTTAAAAAATCTACTCCATTTAAAAAATCGGATGAACTTAAAAGCTTACTTTTTTTTATTTCTATTAACTTTTCTCTAAAACATAACTTATTGAAATAATTAGGCATAGTTACTCCTCTTAATTTAATATTACTAACGTGAGATTTTATATACTTATATTTTAATACTGACTACTTTTATTTTTAAAACATCTATATAACAAAAAAATATAAATCTAAAAAATATTCTTGTTTCCATCTAATAATGTTTACTTATAATAACTTTCTATCTCTCACCGCTCCCATGTTAGCACTTGTAGCAAATTTAGCATATAATCTTAATGCAGTAGAAATTTTTCTAACTCTATCTCGAGGAGTGTAAGCTTTTTCTCTTCTATATTCTTCTAATTTTTTTCTTTTACTTACTTCTAATTTACTAATTATTAAATTTATTGAACGATTAGGAATATCTATTTTAATAGCATCGCCATCTCTTACTAAAGCTAAAAGACCTTTATTTGCAGCTTCAGGAGAAATATGTCCAATAGATAACCCTGAAGTTCCTCCAGAAAATCTACCATCAGTTATTAATGCGCAAAACTTATCCATACCTGTAGATTTTAAATAAGTAGTAGGATAAAGCATTTCTTGCATTCCAGGACCTCCTTTTGGCCCTTCATAACGAATAACAATTACATCTCCTTTTTTTATTTTAAGATGTAATATAGCATCTACCGCTTCTTCTTGACTTTCATAAACTTTTGCTTTTCCAGAAAAAATATAGTTATCTTCTAAAACACCAGCGGTTTTTACCACACATCCATCTTTAGCTATATTTCCGTATAGAATAGCTAATCCTCCATCTTTACTATAAGCATTTTTACTAGATCGTATACATCCATTTTTTCTGTCTATATCTAACTGCTTCCATCTACAATTTTGAGAAAATGCTTTTATAGTTTTCTCCCCCTTTGGTGCAGCTTTAAACATTTTCAATACTAATTTATGATTAGTTGACAAAATGTCGTAGATTTTCAGCGTATTTTTTAAAGTTAAACCTAAAATATTTTTTACATTAACATTAAGTAAATTGATTTTATGTAGTTCGTTTAATACTCCCATAACTCCGCCAGCTCTATGAAAATCTTCCATATGATATTTTTTACTACTCGGAGATATTTTACATAAATTAGGAACTTTTTTAGCTAAGTGATCAATGTCTTTCATGCTAAAATCGATGTTTCCTTCTTGAGCAATAGCTAACAAATGAAGTATAGTATTAGTAGAACCCCCCATAGCTATATCCATAATCATTGCATTATTTAACGCATGTTTATTAGCAATCATTCTTGGTAAAACTGAAAAATCTTCATTCTCATAAAAAGACTTTGTTATTTTTACTATTCTTTTTGCCGATTTAATAAACAATTTCTTTCTATCTATATGAGTTGCTAGAAGAGTCCCGTTCCCTGGAAGAGATAGTCCTATAGCTTCAACAAGACAATTCATGGAATTAGCTGTAAACATTCCCGAACAAGAACCACATGTAGGACATGCAATTTCTTCTATTTTTTTTGATATCTTTTTTGAATACTCATCTTGAACTCCTGATAAAATTGCATCTACTAAATCTAAAGAGATTTTTTTGTTTTTTAAAAAAATCTTCCCTGATTCCATCGGACCTCCTGATATAAAAATAGAAGGAATATTTAACCTCATCGCAGCTAATAACATACCAGGAGTTATTTTATCACAATTAGATATACATATCATAGCATCTGCACAATGAGCATTTATCATATATTCTACAGAATCCGCAATTAACTCTCTTGATGGTAAAGAATATAACATTCCTGAATGTCCCATTGCTATACCATCATCAACTGCTATAGTATTGAATTCTTTAGGTACTCCCCCTGTTTTTTTTATTTCAGAAGATACGATTTTTCCTACATTCTGTAGATGAATATGCCCAGGAACAAATTCAGTAAAAGAATTTACAACAGCAATAATTGGTTTCTTAAAATCATCATCATTCATTCCAGTAGCTCGCCATAAAGCTCGAGCGCCAGACATATTTTTACCTTTAGTAGTTGTATAAGATCGATATACTGGCATACTTTATAGTACTCTTTTAGTTATAATTTATTTTAATTAAACGTAATTAATCTATTTTTAATTATTCTAATAATTACACTTTATATACTTAAAATTTTTCTTTTAAATATATCTAATTAAAATTTAGTAAAAAACTAGAAAATTAAATTTTTATTCTTAAAAATATAAAAAATATTTTATTCTTATTTATTAAAACAAAAAATATATATGCTATATACTTTTACAATCATTAAATTTAATAAAAAAAGTAAAAAATTTCAACTAATATAAAACTACATTATCCATTTTATATGTGAATTATTTATTATATTTCTATTATTTTTATAATAATGAATTAATGCATGACACAATTTTATCTCACAGGGATGGAGGGACTTGAACCCACAACTTTCGGTTTTGGAGACCGATGCTCTACCAATTGAACTACATCCCTAATATCATTAGTTTTGAATAAACTTGAAAGGAATTGTCAGATTTTTTACATAATCTTGGTACTATACTATAAAAAAAATAATATTGTCTAATATTTTTTTTACTTTTATAGTTTATAACTGCGTAATTAATATAATCTTATATATATATTGTATACATATATATGTTATCTGTATTGTTTTCTATTCTACTTTAAATTATATTTTTAACTTTTGTATAACATTTAAAAAAAAATTTTAACTACTTTAAACTAGTTAAATAAATTTTTATAAAACTTAATTTTTTTATTTTAATAATATTTATCATTCGAGGATAAAATGAAATTACCAATTTATTTAGATTATGCAGCAACAACACCAGTAGATTTACAAGTGATAAATACCATGAATAAATTTCTCTCTATATCAGGAAACTTTGGAAATCCAGCATCACGTTCTCATAAATTTGGATGGATTGCGGAAGAAGCAGTAGATATTGCTAGAAATCAAATTTCTGATCTCATTAAAGCAGATCCTAGAGAAATTATTTTTACTTCTGGAGCTACTGAATCAAATAATTTAGCTTTAAAAGGATTTTTAGATTTTTATAAAAGTAAAAACCACATTATTACTAGTAAAACAGAACATAAATCTATTTTAGATACTTGTCAATATTTAGAAAAAAAAGGATTTGAAGTAACGTATTTAACACCAAAAAAGACTGGTTTAATTGATTTAAATGAATTAGAAGATGCAATTTCTAATAAAACTGCATTAGTTTCTATCATGTATGTAAATAATGAAATAGGAATAATACAAGACATATTTAAAATCAGTAATATTTGCAAAAAAAAAAATGTTATTTTACATGTAGATGCAACACAAGCAATTGGAAAAATTCCTATAAATTTAAAAAAAATGAAAATTGATTTAATGTCTTTTTCTGCCCACAAAATATATGGACCAAAAGGAATAGGAGCTTTATATGTAAGAAGAAAACCAAGAGTTCGTTTAATTTCTCAAATACATGGTGGAGGTCATGAACGAGGGATGCGATCCGGAACTCTTCCTGTTCACCAAATCGCAGGATTTGGATTAGCCTGTTTTTTAGCTGGAAAAAATTTAAAAAATGATAATATACACTGCACAAATTTAAGAAATCAACTTTGGAATGGAATAAAAAAAATTGAAGAAGTATATTTAAATACTGATTTAAAAAATAGTTCTCCTCATATTTTAAACGTTAGTTTTAACTATGTTGAAGGAGAATCTTTAATAATGGCTTTAAAAGATCTCGCTGTATCCTCTGGATCTGCTTGTACTTCTTCTAGTTTAAAACCTTCTTATGTACTTCGTTCTATTGGCGTAAAAGATGAATTAGCTCATAGTTCTATTCGTTTTTCTATTGGGAGATATACTTCTAATAAAGAAATTGAGTACTCTCTCAATCTAATACACTTAGCTATAAGAAAACTACGAGTATTATCTCCTCTATGGGAAATGTATAAAGAAGGAATAGATATTAATAAAGTACAGTGGAATACATAGTATTTTTCTTATAAGAGTAATATAATTACATATTACTTGTTTTAAATTATTTAACATGGTGATAATTATTATGTCATATAGTAAAAAAGTTTTAGATCATTATGAAAATCCTAGAAATGTAGGATCTTTTACTAGCACTGATAAAAATGTTGGAACTAGTATTGTAGGAGCTCCTGCTTGTGGAGACGTAATGAAACTGCAAATAAAAGTTAATAATAAGGAAGTAATTGAAGATGCTTGTTTTAAAACATACGGATGCGGATCTGCAATAGCATCAAGTTCTCTAGCTACAGAATGGATAAAAGGTAAATCAATTAATGAAGCAGAAAAAATTCATAATACTGATATAGTAAAAGAATTAGCATTACCTCCTGTAAAAATTCATTGTTCTGTTTTAGCTGAAGATGCCATTAAAAAAGCTATTTTAGACTATAAAAAAAAAAATTATAAAAGAAAAACTAAAAGCATTAAATATTAACATTATTTGTAAAAAAAATATTTATAATGAAAACGCACTGAAACAATCGTTTTAGTGCGTTAAAAACTATCTGTTATAAAAAAATAGAAATTTAATATAAATTAAAACTATAATCTTCACTATAAGTTGATAAGGTTATATAATGAATTATTTTGTTTTATTTAACTTACCAGAAAAATTTGAAATAAATCTAAAAAATTTAACTAGACACTTTTATAAACTACAAAAACAGTTTCATCCTGACTTATCTATGAATAACTCTAAAAATACCAAAAAAAACTTTTTAAATAAATCTATGTGTATAAATGTAGGTTATAAAATTTTAAGAAACCCTATACAAAGATCTGAACACTTACTTTCAATTAATGGAATTACTACTCTATCTTCAAAATATAAAAAAAAATATAATAATTTTTTAAAAATACAATTTTCTTTATATGAACAATTAGATAAAATTTTAAAAAAAAAAAATAAACAAAAAATACACGATTTTTATGTAAAAATAAATAATTTTGAATTGGACAATATGCGTAAACTAAAAGTTTACTTAAATCAAAAGTTATGGAAAATAGCAATATATACTACTTTAAAATTAAAATTTTTTGAAAATTTAAAAACAAAAATAAAACATTAGTTTTCTTATAAAATTCACTCTTTTTTTTATGAAATATATACAACTTTATTTAATTATTATTTATGTAGTATATAACATATTAAATAAAAAATTTTTAAAACAAATTATACTATCAAAGTAATGTATCTTTTTTATATATTTAAATAACTATTAATTATTAAATTAAACTTATGTTTAATTTTAAGATTTATATGATTAAATGTGATATTTAAATTATTTATTACAATATAATAACCAATGTTCATTAGTTAAAAAAAATATATATATTTTTATATTAGTACTTACTGTGTTCTTATTTTAAATTTTAAGAGTCTTCTATGCCAAAAATAACATTTTTACCACACCGAGAAATATTACCAAATGGAATAACTATAACAGCAAAAACCGGAGATACAATTTTAGAAGCAGCTTTAAAAAACAATATACAAATAGAACATACTTGCGAAAAGTCATGTGTTTGCACTACCTGCCATTGCATCATAAAAAAAGGATTTAATTCTCTTTCAAAGATACAAGAAGATGAGGATGATATACTAGGACAAGCTGCAGGTTTAGAAGAACATAGTCGATTAAGTTGTCAAGCAAAAATTGGAAATAAAAATATAGAAATTGAAATACCATATAACACTTTAAGAATCAAATAATCAAACATTTATTTATATTTAATTTATAAAAAATATTTATACAATCATTAAAAATTAAATTATACTAAAGTAATTCATTTTAGTGTAATACGACACTTGCTAAAATTATTAAATGCGAGTAATTAATAAATTACTCGCTAAATAAAATCAATTTACATTTCATAATAACTAAAATATAATATTTTATATTTAAAACTATATATTATCGATATATGGATTAATACTATTCTTAAAAAACAATTTAACCGGACTTCCAAACATTTTTAGTTGTTTTTGAAAAAAATTTTCCAAATATCTTTTATACGACACAGGTAAAGCATTTACTTTATTTCCATGAATAACTATTTTTAAAGGACTAAATCCTACTGGATTTGCATGTTTTAATTTTATTCTTCTACCTTTATTCATAGGTGGATTATGATGCGTTATCGCATTTCTTAATATACTAGTTAAACGAGAAGTACTAACATTTTGAATAGAAGACAAATATACCTTAAAAATAGATTCTAATAATTCCTTTATTCCAATATTAAATTTAGCTGAAATAAAATGTATTTTAACTAAATTCGTATTTTTAAATTTTAAATTTATATATTGTTTAATTCTGTTTCTGTTTTTTTCTATAACAGAATCCCATTTATTAACCGCAATAATGACTGTTTTTCCATGTTTTAAGGCATAATATAATAAAAAAAGATCTTGATGAGTTATATTTTCTTCAGGATTAACAATTAAAATAGAAATTTTACTGTTTTTGATTGATTTTAATGATTTTTTAATAGAAATATCTTCTATATCGTCATAATTTTTTTTTTTATTCCAGCAGTGTCAACAAATATATATTTTTTATTATAATGCTGAACTGGAACTGACAAACTATCTCTAGTTGTTCCAGAAAAACTAGAAGTTATTACTCTATCTATTCCAATAATAGAATTAATTAAAGTAGACTTACCGACATTAGGTCTTCCTATTACGGATACATTTATAGGAATATTGTTACTAGATGTTAATTTATTTAACTTACTCTTTTTATAGAATACACTAGGAAAAAAAAATTTTTTATTCTGTTCAATATTATTAACATTTTTTTTTACTTTATGTATCTTACATATTATATTTTTAATAAACCACTGTTTTATTTGCTTTTTATTTAAAAAAGACACATAATACATGTGTTTAAAACCTAAACTATGAAAATCATTCACTTCTAATTTTTCTTTTACTTTATCCATTTTATTTATTAAAACTATAATTCTTTTTTTTTGGACGCGAAGCATTTTAGCTAAAGTATAATCATCATTTGTAATACCCTCATACCCATCAACGACAAATAAAACTACAGTAGCTTCTTTTATAGCTATCAAAGTATGGCGTTCTATTTTTTTCTCTAAATTAGTTTTATTTTTTGAATAGAAAATGCCAGCCGTATCAATGATCAATGTTTCTTGCTGATCATCTAAATTACCATAATTTCTATCTCTAGTTAATCCTGGAAAATCTGAAATTAAAGCATTTCGAGTATTGGTAATCATATTAAATAATGTAGATTTTCCCACATTAGGTCTACCAACTAAAGTAACTTTTTCCTTCATTTATGTTCCTAAGTAATAAACTTTAAAATATTAAAAACTGATTATATATGTTCATAAACCATCAATGTTTCACACTCGCTGCATATAAGATTAAAAATCTGCATGTTTTTGAAGTGAAAGTATTTTCATATGTAAAAAATTTCGCACATATACATTTTTTTCTAAAAAATAACTAATTTTCCAAAATTTAATAGCATTCTGCTTGTTTCCAAGAGCAAAAAATATATCTCCTTTTAAATTACATATAGAACTTGTCCAAGATGATTCCTGAATATGTGAAACTGACAATAAAGCGCTTTTAAATTTTTTTAATTCAAATTGTATTTTTGATATCCTAAAATATATTAAGTTAATTATATTATTATCTGTACACCATTCTAAGACATTTTGTAATACATCAATAGACAAATTAAATTTATTTTTTATAATATAGTATTTACTTAACTTCAAACTTTCTAAAGTGCCATATATATTATGGTTTTGCTTTATAAATAATTGAATTCTATTTAAAGTCTTTTCATTATTTAAATCATTATCATCCATTATATCTTCATAATTTTTACAATTATCGCTATCTTCTATAGTCATTATTTTTCTTTTGTTAAAAAAGTAAAAGCATGTTATCCCTATAAACATCATTATAAAAAAAATAAAAAACCATTTTTTAATATTTAATAAATTTTGTAATTTATATTTATTCATTATTATTAATCCTTAATTCTAATGAGACTACATTTTATATTTTTACTATTATATAAATAATTTTGTTTATATCTCTTATCATTTTTTTTTTTTTTTAAAATTTCATATTTCTAGCCAAGTATACATTACTTCTTATAATTATTTAAAATAATTCATTTTTTACTTTTATAAATAACACTATAAAAGAAATAGATTTTACATTAAATTATTTAGCTTTCATTAGCGTTTTTTGAAAATAAATTTTTTATTTTTACTTCA